>JARRJS010000015.1:0-58341 GCA_037388885.1 Gemmatimonadota bacterium | reverse complement strand
CCACCAGCCCCACCCTGCCCCGGCCAACCGTCATCCGCTTCGTGTCACCCTCCTCGAAGTATCCTACAGCAGGTGCCCTCCGTCCACCGGCACCACCGCTCCCGTGATGTGGCGCGCGTGCTCGGAGCACAGGAACACGACGACGTGGGCCACGTCCTGCGGGTCGCCCAGCCGGCCGAGCACCGATTTCTCCCGCGCCCGGTCCAGGATCTCCGCCGACACGCCGTCCGTCAGCTGCGTCGTCCGGATGTAGCCCGGTGCGACCGCATTGACGTTGACATTCGACGGGCCCAGCTCCACGGCCGTCGCCCGCGTCAGGCCGATCAACCCCGCCTTCGAGGCCGAGTAGTTGGACAGTCCGAACTCGGCCCGCAATCCGTGGATGGAGCTGATGTTGACGATCTTGCCGTCCTGCTGCCGACGCAAAACGGGCGCAAACGCACGCGTCATGTTGTACGCGCCCGTCAGGTTCGTGTCCAGCACGTCGTGCCAGTCGGATTCCGACAGGCGCCAGAGCGCGCCGTCCCGCCCGATCCCGGCGTTGTTGACCAGGATATCCAGCTTGCCGATCGCCTGCAGGGCCTCCACGACGAAGCGCTCGCAATCCACGCGGTCGCGCACGTCGCCCGGCCGGTGGAACACCTTCACCTCGAGCTGGCGCAGCTCCTGCGCCGTCTGGAGCGCCTGCTCTTCCTGCTCGGGCGCGTCCAGGTAGTTGAAAGCGACGTTCGCGCCATGGCTGGCCAGGTCCAGGGCGATGGCCCGGCCGATGCCCGTGGATCCGCCGGTCACGATGGCGCCGCGACCTCGCAGGTCCGCGTGCAGCGACGCGGGCTGAGGTTGGGTCTCCTCGACGACCTGCGCCAGCAGCTCCTCGAGGAGCTCCACCTCATCGATGACACCCGGCTCCGGCTTCGGGGCCGGCCCTTCGCCGCGGGGTCCAGGCCGACCGGGCGCGTCGTCCGCGCTCAACGGGCAGCCTTCCGTCGTAGCATCCGTCGCCTCCTGTCCGGGTCGATACTGCTGAATTGTCCAGGATGCCATGCGCCTCTGCCACGTGTCAAGCGGCAGAAGCGCATTCCTTGGCTTGACGACGCGCCGAACGATTCAGCCGCTGTCGGCCTGCGCGGCGGGGCTGTTTTCGCCCAGGTGCGTGGTGCGGCGAGTCTCCGCGTGGTGTTTGATGGTACGACCCTCGACCATGAATACGACGTCTTCCGCGATGTTCGTCGCCAGGTCCGCGATCCGCTCCAGGTTGCGCGAGATGAGCAGCATGTCCAGCCCGGGATTGATCCGGCGCGGATCATCCATCATGTAGGTCAGCAGGATGCGGAACACGTTCTCGTGCAGCTCGTCGACGCGGTCGTCCCGGCCGAGCACGTCGCGCGCCAGCGCCGGGTCGCTGCCGACGAAGGAGTCCAGCGCGTCGTTCAGCATCTTGCTGGCCAAACGCACCATCTCCTCGATCTCGGGCAGAGGCGGAAAGGTCGGCTGCTCGATGATGTAGTGAACGTTCTCCGCGATGTTCACGGCGTGGTCGCCCACGCGCTCCAGGTCGTGGCCGATCTTCATGGCCATGGCAATGAAGCGCAGGTCCCGCGCCATGGGCTGCTGGCGCGCCAGCAGCGGCAGTGCGCGCTCGTCGATCTCCATCTCCAGGGCGTCGATGTCCGAGTCCCCCTCCACCACCTCGTGCGCACGGTCCGTGTCCCGCTGCAGCAGCGCACCGACCGCCTTCGCCACCCGCTCCTCGGCCAGGCCGGCCATGTACACGAGCCGCCCCTTCAACTCGTCCAGCTCGTCCTGGAAGTGACGATGGGCCTCGGTCATCCGAACCTCCCCGTGATGTACGCTTCCGTGCGATCCTCCACCGGATTGGTGAACAGCCCATCCGTGCCGCCGTACTCCACGAGCTCGCCCACGTAGAGGAACGCCGTGTAATCCGAGATGCGTGCCGCCTGCTGCATGTTGTGGGTCACGATCACGACGCTGTACTCCTTCTTCAGATCGAAGATCAGCTCTTCGATGTGCTGTGTCGCTATGGGGTCCAGCGCGGAGGTCGGCTCGTCCATCAGGATGATCTCCGGCTCCACCGCCAGGGCGCGTGCCACGCACAGCCGCTGCTGCTGGCCGCCCGACAGCGACAGCGCACTGTCTTTCAGGCGGTCCTTGACCTCGTCCCACAGCGCCGCCCGTTCCAGGGACCGGCGTACCAAGTCGTCCAGCTTGCCGTCGTAGCCGTTGATACGAGGCCCGAAGGCCACGTTGTCGTAGATGGACTTCGGGAACGGATTCGGCTTCTGGAACACCATGCCGATCCGCCGGCGCACGTCCACCGCGTCGACGTCCGGCCCGTACAGGTCCGTGCCGTGGTACAGCACCTGTCCCTGCACGCGCGCCGCCGGCACGAGGTCGTTCATCCGGTTGAAGCAGCGCAGCAGCGTGCTCTTGCCACAGCCCGACGGGCCGATGAACGCCACCACGCGGTTGCGCGGGATGGTGATCGTGATGTCGCGGATCGCCGGCTTGCCGTCGTAGCGGACCGTGAGGTCCCGTGTTTCCAGCGCCACCTCGCCCGGTGGCCTGAGGATCGCCTCCGTCATGTCATCCCTTCAGTGAACCAGCTGCAGCTGCACGGTGAGGGCGTCGTGCCGGGTCGACGACGCGCGCGTCACGTACGTGTCCCAATTCACCTGCAACCGGTCACGCTCGAAGAAGTACACGGCGAACCCGGGCGTCAGCAGCCAGCCGTCGTCGCCGCGCACGCCGCTGTCCGGGTCCCCGTAGCTCACGCGACCGGCCAGCTCCACGCCCTGCACCCGCGCACCGTTCGTCGGCAGGTACCACGCCATGGCCACCTGTGCGCCGCGCATGGCCGGCGAGCCCGCCACCGCCAGATTGTCGCCCGTCATGGCCTCCGCCTGCAGACGCAGCCCCGGCCGCCGGAAGGCGCCCCACTCCACGTCGCCCTCCCACGCCCAACCCGTGGCGTCGGGCACGTCCTGCCGACTCACGGCCCCGGACAACCGGAGCGGCTGGCCCGCAGGCGCGACGGTCAGGCGGGCCGCCGCTGCCCGCGGGCTGCGGGACGCATCACCGCCGTTGAAGACACCCGCCGTGTAGCTCAGTGTACCGCTCAGGTCGCCGTGCACAGCAACGCCCACGTCCCAGCCCAGGTACCCGCTCCCGGAAAGCAGGTCGTATTCCTCGCCGATCTCCCCGTTCGGGACGCCCCGGATGCGCGCGCCGCGCTCCACCATCACCAGCTGCGCGTAGCCCGTCAGGGCGATCACGCTGAACGGCCGCTTGAACCGTCCCGCACGAACCTGGAACGCGGGCGCGACGGCCAGGTTGACCCACGCATCCTTCAGGACGACCGACCCGGTCGCGAGGTCGACGTCGAGCTTCCCCGTGATCCAGTCCTGCAGGCCCAGCTCGGCACCGATCCGGGCCCGCCGCAGCTCGAACCTGGCGCCCGGCTCACCCGCGGCGTCCGTCGTGTTGTACTGGACCTGGATGCCGCCGATCCATCTCGTGCTCACATCCCCGGACTGGGCCACCGCCCGACCGGCCCAAAGCGCCATCGCCAGCATCGGCGCGACGTGCCTGAGCATTGTCTCGCCTCTCGATCCGACCTTACCCCGTCGCGCTGTCCGCGGCACCCGGTGCGTGGGCCGTCCTCAACGCGGTGTCGTCCACCGGGCCGACGGGCAGCACGAACGCGATGGTGGTGCCGCGCCCCAGCGCGCTCTCCGCCCACACCACCCCACCCATGCTTTCCACCAGGTGCTTCACGATGGACAGCCCGAGGCCGGTCCCGCCCTCGGCCCGGGACCGTGCAGGATCGACACGATAGAAGCGTTCGAAGACGCGCGACAGGGCGTCGTGGGGGATCCCCGTACCGTCGTCCTGCACTTCCACGACCACCCACGGCCCCGGCACACCGACGTCGCCGCCGCGCCGCGCAGGGGCCGCCAGGCTCACCTCGTCACGGCGCGCGATGCGGACGGTGATATGGCCGCCGTCGTCCGTGTGGCGGATCGCATTGCTGTACAGGTTGCCGAAGATCTGTTCCAGGGCGTGCGCATCCGCGTTGGCCAGCGGGCCGGCACCTTCGACCACGAACGCGATGGCGCGATCGGCGGCCGCGGAAGAGTGGGCGCCGTCCCAGGCCTGGCGCGCGATCTCCGCGACATCCGCCGCCTGGATCTCCGGCTGCCAGCGACCCGACTCGAGGCGGGAGAGATCCAGCAGGTCGTCCACGATGTGCTGTAGTCGCTCGGCGTTGCGGGCGACGATCTCCAGAAAGGTGCGGGCATCCGGCGCCGGCAGGTCGCCGTGCAGCAGCGTCTCCGCGTAGCCGCGGATGGACGTGAGCGGCGTCTTCAGCTCGTGACTGGCGTTGGCGACGAAGTCGCGCCGCACTTCTTCCAGCCGACGCAGGTCCGTCAGGTCCGTCAGCGTGACGGCCACGCCGCCCGTCGCCAGTGGATCCGCCGTGACGAGCAGGTGGCGCTGGTCGATGACCAGCTCGTGTGGCTCCAGGCGGTGGTCCGCCATGGCCTGCATCAGGGCCTGACGCAATGCCGCGTTCCGGATCACCGTGCCCAGGAGCTGGCCGGACGCGGTGCGGGGAAGAGCCAACATGGCCACGGCGGCGGGATTCGCCTTCACGAGTCGTCCGTCCGGCGCTACGTGCAGGATGCCTTCGGAAACCGCGTCCACGAGCGTCTCCAGCTCCTGGCGCTCCCGGGCGGCATCGTTCAGCTGTTCCGTGTAATCCTTGCGCAGCTGGTCCACGGCCCAGAGCGTACCGTGCACTTCCGCGAATGGCGATTCCTGGAGTCCGGGCGGCGCCGGCTCGTCGGGGTGCAACGCCTGGCGTCGCAGCCGTTCCAGCGGCTCCGTGAGCACGCCGGCCAGGATCCACGCCACCAGCCAGCCGACGCCGGCCGTCAGCGCACCCCAGAGAACCAACGAGCGGTGCAGCTTTTCCACATACTGCGGGTCGCCGCCTTCCGACAGCACGGAGAAACCCGCCGCAATGAAACCCGCGGCCGTCAATACCACGACGACCGCAGGCAGCACGACGGTCAGTCGGACACGGGGGAATCTCACCGCTCACCTTCCCCCCGGAAGCGGTACCCGAAGCCGCGCACCGTCTCGATATACGAGCCGGCCTCCCCCAGCTTGGTGCGCAGCCGCTGAACATGCATGTCCACCGTGCGCGTCTCGATGTCCACATGGATGTCCCAGGCCGCCTGCAACAGCTGCTTCCGGCTCTGCACCCGGCCGCGCCGCTCCAGCAGCGCCACCAGCAGGCGAAACTCCGTGGGCGTGAGGTCCACCGGGGACCCGTCCACGCTCACCTGCATGGCCGACAGGTCCATCACGACCGGACCGCCGCGCAGCACACGGCCCGAGCCCGCTACCGACGGCGCCTGAACCCGCCGCAGCACCGCCCCGATGCGCAGCACCAGCTCCTGGGGGCTGAACGGCTTCGTCACGTAGTCGTCCGCGCCCAGCTCCAGCCCTTTGATCCGGTCCGCCTCCTCGCGACGCGCCGTCAATACCACGACCGGCACGTCCGCCAGCTCCGGCCGGCGCCGCACCTCCTTCAGGATGTCGTACCCCGACCACTCGGGGAGCATGAGATCCAGCACGACGAGGTCCGGCCGCTGGGCGGCCACGGCCTCCAGCGCGTCCGATCCGTTCGACACGGTGCGGACACTGTACCCTTCCCGGGTCAGATGGTAGGCCACCAGCGCCGCAATGTCCCGCTCATCCTCCACCACCAGGACCTGCGCCGTGCTGGATGCGTTCGTTACCATTCGTCGCGCTCGCTTTCGACAGTTCGCCGGCGCCGTGTCGCCGGAAGGTGCAAGCCTCTGCCGCGAACGTAAGACAGCTGTTTCAACGCATTGTCAACGAAATGTAACGTTTTGATCACACCGACACAGCCGTTCGCGTGACCACGCACCCGCATCGCACCGCGTCGGACGGCGGTCTGACGCCGATGAGGCTCAACGTTTCGCAATCGGTGCACGTCTAGCATGTTGAGGACCATGTCGGAATCGGACGCCGTTCTGGTGGAGCGGGCACGCAGCGGGGATGCGGTCGCGTTCGAGGGGCTGGTGCGGAGGTACCTGCGGCCCGCGTACGCCGTGGCCCTGGGTGTAGTGCATGAGCCGGCGGACGCCGAGGACGTGTGTCAGGACGCATTCGTCACGGCCCTCGAGCATATCGAGGAATGTCGTCAGCCGGATCGGTTCGCGGCGTGGTTCCTGCGGATCGTGCGGAATCGCGCGCACAGTGTGCGCCGATACCTGTCGGTGCGCGACGCGGCGCCGCTGGACGCGGTGCCCGTTCCGGGTCATGCGGACCCGGAACATGATGTGGAGCGGGCGGAGTTGCGTGCCCGGTTGCTGGAGGCGCTCGACGACCTGACGGACGTGCAGCGGGAAGTGCTGTTGCTGCACGACCTGGAAGGCTGGAAACACAGGGAGATCGCCGATCGGCTGGGTTTGCCGGAAGGCACGGTGAGAGCGCACCTGTTTTACGCGCGGAAGGCCGTACGGACGCGAGACGCCGACGGCCTCCGGACGGAGGACACAAATGGAGCCTGATCGATTGGACCTGTCGCCGCTGGGGCTGGCGGCCAACCGCTGGGAGGCCCGCCTGCGGTCCATCCTGGCGGCAGCGAGCCCTGAGCTGGCGCGTCGTGCGGCGTTGGTCAGCCCGCTGGGTCTGCTGGCTATGTGGGCCCGTCCCGTCCTTCGCATTGCGGCGGTGCTGGCGGTGCTTGCCGCCACGGTCATCATCGCGCAGGAGCGGTCCGGGCCGGTGGCGGCGCAGGCCGGCGGTGTGACAGACGCCCTGCAGATCCCGGCCCCCGTTGCCGAATGGATCACGAATGATCGCGGCCCCACGAACGGGGACCTGCTGATCGCCATGGAGGGGAACGAGCGATGAACGACCAGTCGACCGGCCCGCGGCGGACTCGGCTCACGGGCGCGGTCGTGCTGGCTGCCGTCTTCGTCGTGGGCGCCTTGAGTGGCGCGGCCATCGACCGTGGAGTGAGCGGTCCCGATGCCACAACTCACGACCGCGCGGAGCAGCGCGACCGACAGAACCGCACGCACCACTATGTCTTCGAGCAGCTGGACCTGTCCACGCAGCAGCGTACCCGCATCGACTCCGTCCTGGACGTTCGCCGCAAACAGGTCGCCGCCTTCTGGGACAGCGCCGGCCCGCACTGGCGCGCCATCGTGGACTCCACCCGGGCCGGGATCCGCGGCGTCCTGACGCCCGAGCAGCAGGCGCAGTACGACACGCTGCTGTCGAAGCGGCGCTCCGAGAGCCGGCGCCGGGACAACGAGAGACAACGGCAGGAGAATGCGCCCGGAGGACGGCACGACTGAGCCGGGCACCAGGTCGCCGCCGGGCGGGTCCACCCGCCCGGCGGTGTTGCATCTCCCCTTCCCCAGAGGAGCGTCGTGTCCACGGTCCAACAGCTGATCGGCTTCGCCCGCGTCCAGTCGGCCCGCCGCGTCGTCCGGGAGACGGACGCGGAAACGCTGCGGCAGATGGCCGAGCTGGTGGAGATTCCGGCCCCGCCGTTCGGAGAGGAAGCGCGCGGGCGATACGTGCTCCAGCAGTTTCGCGACCTGGGTCTGCGCGACGTGCACCGCGACGACGCCGGCAACGTCATCGGCATGCTGCCCGACGCAGCGGAGCCGGACGCGGGCCCCGTCGTGGTGGCCGCCCACCTGGACACCGTCTTCGACGAGCACACCGATGTGCGACTGCGCCGCGAGGGTGACCGCTGGTGCGCGCCGGGCATTTCCGACAACGTCCGTGGGCTGGCCGCACTGCTGGCCATGGCCCGCGGCTTCAAGCAGACCTCCGTCCGCACCCGCCGGCCACTCGCGCTGGTGGCCAGTGTGGGCGAGGAAGGGATCGGCGACCTGCGGGGCATGAAGCACCTGTTCCGGCCGGACGGTCCCTGGCGTCGTGCGGCCGCGTTCCTGGCCATCGATGGCGCCGGCCTGGACCGCATCATCGATCGCGGCGTAGGCTCCCGGCGCTACCGTGCTACGGTGCGCGGCGAAGGCGGCCACTCGTGGTCGGATTGGGGCATCGCCAACCCCATCCACGCGGTGGGCAACGCGGTGGCGGAGCTCATGCGTCTGCGGCTGCGCCGGGCGCCCCGGACGGTGCTCTCCGTTACGCGCACGGGGGGCGGCACCAGCGTGAACGCCGTGCCCCAGGCGGCGTGGATCGAGATGGACCTGCGAAGTGAGTCGGAGCAGGCGCTGGCACGCCTGGACCGGCGCGTCCAGGAGACGCTGCGACGGGCGGTGAGCGCGGCGGCCCGCCGAAGACGACGCGGCACGGCCGGCCTGGATCTGGATGTGCAGTCCATCGGCCAGCGGCCGGCGGGCCGCACGCAGGATGCGGCGCTGCTGAAGGCCGCCGTCGCCGCCACGCGGGCCGTGGGCGGGCGACCCGATCACACGGCGTCGTCCACCGACGCCAACGTGCCCATGTCATTGGGGATCCCCGCCATCTGCGTAGGCGCCGGTGGTCAGGCCGGTGGCATGCACACCCTCAACGAATGGTACACGAACGACGCGGGACCCGAGGGCATCGAGCGGGTGCTGCTCATCGTCCTGGCGACAACGGGCGTCGCGCAGACGGCGCACCCACGCGGGCCCCGGTGACCGGACTCTCGCCCCGCCGCTACTCGCCCTGAACCTGCGAGTGGTCGCCGAGATTGACACTGCCGCGCAGCCCGCGAACGCGCACGTGATCGCCGATGAGCGCGTCGTGCAGTCGGCAGTCCTCGATGTCCGTGGCCGCACCCACGATGGTGTCGCGCAGCGTCGAGCGCTGCACCACCGTGCCCGGCCCCAGTGTCACGTTCGGCCCGATCTCGCAGGCCTCCAGGCGGGCATCCTGCGCCACGCGCACCGGTTCATGGATGGTCACGCCCGGGGCGGCGGCCGGGCTCACGGCACGCCCGTTGTCCAGCAGGTGCCGGTTCGTCTCCAGCAGGGTCTCCGGCTTGCCGCAATCGTACCAGCCGTCCACTTCCACCGTCTTCAGCCGGGCGCCGTGGTCGATCATGTACTGGAACGCGTCCGTCAGGAAGTACTCGCCCCCCGGCCCAGGGTCGTCCCGTACCACCTGCTCGATCCCCTCGAACAGCAGCCGCCAGTCCCGGATGAAGTACAGGCCGATGTTGGCCAGCTTCGACACCGGCTCCTTCGGCTTCTCCACGATGCGGCGCATGAAGCCGTCGTCGTCGTTCACGATGACGCCGAAGCGCTGGTAGTCCTCCACCTGCTTCGCCCACAGGATGCCGTCCACGTCGGGCATCCGGCTCGTGAGGGAGAGGTCGGCATCGAAGATCGTGTCGACGAAGATGATCATGACCTCGTCGTCTACGTACGGCCGCGCCAGGTTCACGGCGCCCGCCGTGCCATCCTGGACCTTCTGCTCGACGAAGCGCGGCCGGAAGCCGGGGTACTCCTGCCGGATGTAGGCTTCGATGGATTCTTTGAGGTATCCCGTGATGAAGATGATCTCGTCCACGCCCAGCGCCTGCAGGTCGTCCAGGATGTAGCTCATGACCGGTTTGCCGGCCACCTTGAGCAGCGGCTTCGGGGTCACGTACGTATGCGGTCTGAGCCGCGTGCCCTTGCCCGCAAGCGGTATGATCACCTTCACAGGACGCCTCCGTTCCAATCGTGTGTGTCCGCACAGAGAAAAGGCGAGCCGGAAGCTCCGAACGCAACCGCCGGCTTCGTTGCGTGTCCGCCTCGCGCCGTCGCAAACATCCGTCTATCTTGACGGAGTCATCTGCAGCGAAGCGCTTCCCCCGGGAGACCAGAGATGAAGCGACTCGTCATGGCGGCGCTGCTGGTCGCCGCACCTTTGGCCGCGCAGGAAACCGCGGGCAAGCCTCGGACCATCACGGTGAACGCCACCGGCCACGTGGAGCGGGCGCCGGACCGGGTCGTGCTGGCCTTCGCCGCCGAAACCACCGGGAAGACAGCGGTGGCGGCCTCTCAGGCCAACGCGCGCGTCATGCACCAGCTGCTGAGCGCGTTGGCGGACGCCGGCGTGCCCAAGGACCGGATCCATACCCAGCGGCTCAACCTTCAGCCCCAGTATGCGCAGCCCAAGCCGGGCGAGCGCACGGAGCCGCAGATCATCGGCTACCGTGCGCAGAACCAGGTCCAGGTCACCCTGGAGCAGGTGGACCGCGCCGGCGCCGTGGTGGACGCGGCCGTCGGCGCCGGCGCCAACCGTGTGAGCGGCATCTGGTTCGAGCTGGCAGACCCCGAGAGCGCACGCATCGAGGCGTTGGGCCAGGCGGTGTCGCAGGCCCATGCGGAGGCGGACGCCATCGCCCGGGCCCTCGGCGAGACGCTGGGCCCGGTGCTCTCCGCGTCGACGGAGGGCCCGCCGAACATAGGGCCGCTCCGCGCTCGTGCGACGGCGTTCGAAGGCACGAGCGGTCCGCCCACCTCGGTGGAGCCCGGCACGATCGACGTGTCGGCGACTGTGCACCTGGTTTTCTCCCTCGGCGGCGGATGAAGCTGTCCCGTCGCATGGCACTCGGCCTGACGCAGAACGTCGCCTTCACGGCGTCCGACGCCGAGGACGGGCGGCTGCGTGGCCGCACGTACGCCATCCCGTTCGAAGACGTGTGGCAGGCGGCCCGTCACGTCATCATGCAGGAGCTCCAGCGCTGGACCCTGCAGTCCGAGGACGACCAGGAAGGCACGCTGCGCGCCGAGGCGCGCGGCCGTGTCCGAAAGCTGACGAGCGGCATCATCGTCCACATCGTCCTGGACCGGGACGCCCAGACGCGTGTGGACGCCATGTCGGCGTTGCGCGAGGGCCGGGCGGACTTGGGCGTGAACGCGCGCCGGCTCGCGCGGTTTTTCCGGTTGCTGGATCGGCGTCTGGACGCCATGCGGCGGGCCAGTCGCACGGATGCATGAGGACGCCTTGCGATTCCTGGACTTCCACACCCACCCCTACCGCCCGGCGGAGCTGAACCCCGGGACTCGCGAGTTCGTCCAGCGCATCTCGCCCACCGTGCAGGAGCACGGAGACCGACTCACGGACCCGTCGTACGCCGCGGACCTGCTCCGCGCCGAAGGCGCCCTCCGCGCCGTCGTATTGCCGGAGCACTGCCCGGCGACATCGGGCAACGTGCGCACGGAGACGGTCCTCGAGCACTGCGCAACCGAGCCCGACTTCTACCTGCCGTTCGCGTCGGTGGATCCGAACACGGACCCGGAGCCGGCGGCGCTGCTGGAACGCTACATCCAGGCGGGTGTGCGCGGGCTCAAGCTGTACCCGTCGTACCAGTTCTTCTACATGGACGACCCGCGTGCCTACCCGCTCTACGAGCTGTGTCAGGCCCATGGCCTGCCGGTGCTGTTCCACGTGGGCAGCTCGGTGATTCCGGGCACGCGCATCCGCTACTGCGACCCGCTACGCCTCGACGATGTCGCGGTGGATTTCCCCGGGCTGACCCTGGTGATGGCGCACGGCGGTCGCGGGCTCTGGCACGACGAGTGCGCCTTCCTGGCCGGCCACCATGCCAACCTCTACATCGATGTCACCGGCCTGGTGCCGGAGAAGCTGCTGGAGCTGTTTCCCGCACTCGAACGCCTGGCGGACAAGGTGGTGTTCGGCAGCGACTGGCCGGCCATGCCCAAGTCCCCCGGCCATAATGCGCGCGTCCTCGCCGACCTGGGCCTTACGGACGACGCGGTGGACCGCATCCTCCGCCGCAACGCCGCCCGCATCCTCGGCGTGGACCTGACCGGCGAGAGCCTCCATGACCGAGCGTAACGGAACGGTACCGGCCAGCCTGCCCGTGGTGCCCCTGCGCAGCACCCTGGTGTTCCCCGCGGGCGCCCTGTCTATCCACCTCGGCATGGCGCCCACCCTCGAGCTGCTGGCAGCCTACCCGGAAGACCCACTGCGTGTCGTGACCGTGGTCGATCCGGGCGATCCGTCGGAGCCGATGGATCCCGACGCCCTCGTGAAGATCGGCGTGCTGGCCGAGCTCTCCGACCGGCTGAACGTGCCGGGCGGTGTCGTGCAGACCACGCTGCACGGACTGCAGCGCGTGCGCATCACGTCCGTGGACCGCGTCGACGGCTACTTCGTCGCTCGCCTGGAGGCGGTGGAGGAGCGGCCGGCGGACCCGGACGTCGCGGAGGAGCTCATTACGCACGTGCTCACCAGCCTGGAAGCCCTCTCCGACCAGGCGGAACGGCTGCCCAAAGAGATCCCGGCGGTCCTTCGCATGAACGTCGGGGATCCCGGCCGCTTCGCCGATCTGGTCGCGACCCTGGCCAATTTCACCATGCGTCGCCGCGACGAGGTGCTCCAGCGCCTCGACATTGCGGAACGGCTCCGGCTCGTCCTGGAGACCGTCGAGGAAATCTACCGCAACGTCCGGGAGTACCAAGCCGCGCGTCAGCGCGCAGGCGCGGGTGAGCCGCAGGCCGCGCCCGAGCCCCAGACCGCCCTCGAGCTGCGCCGGGAGATCAAGCAGCTGCAGGCGCGACTCGGCGAGGTGGATCCGGTGGAGCGGGAAGCGGTGGATCTGTTGCGCCGGGTCGATACGGCGCGCATGCCGCCCACGGTGGCCAACCACGCGCGCCTGGAGATCGAGCGGCTCCGCACCCTCGGAACGTCCACCGCCCAGGCCACCGAGATTCGCGAGCACGTCGACTGGCTGCTCCACCTGCCGTGGACCCACACGGCGACGACGGGGCCCGCAGGCCTGGACCTGGACCGGGTCGAGAAGGCGCTCGACGAACGACTGCTGGGCCTCGAAGAGCCGAAGGAGCGCCTGCTGGACTACCTGGCCGTGGCACGCCTCAAGGGCGACCTGTCCGGCCCGATCCCCTGCATCTCGGGTCCGCCCGACGTGGGCAAGACGGCGCTTGCAGCGGCCATCGCGGAAGGCCTGGGGCGGCCCCTGTGCCGCATCGAGCTCCGCGGCCGCGGCGAGGCGGACATCGTGGGCGAGCGCCGGGCGCGTGGTGATGCCACACCCGGTCGAATCCTGTCCGGCATGCGCGACGTCGGGGTGCGCGATCCCGTCATGGTACTGGAGGAGCTCGATGGCCTGGGACACGGCAGACCCGGTGCCGGCGACCCGGCCGCCGCCATGGAGGAAGTGCTGAACTGGCGTACGCGCAGTCACTTCCGGGACCGGTTCCTGGACCTGGAATTCGACCTTACCGACGTGTTGTTCGTGGCCACCGCGCAGGACTTCTTCCGCATCCCGCACGACCTCCGCGAGCTGCTCCTCGAGATCCGCATTGCCGGCTACACGCCCGAGGAGAAGGTGGCGATCGCGCACCAGATGCTGCTGCCGCGCCTGGTCGGGGAGCACGGCCTGGCGCCGGAGGACGTGGACTTCGACGACGCCGCCTTGTTCTTCCTGGCCCGCGGCTACGCCCGCGATTCCGGCCTGGAAGGCATGCGCCGCGCCCTGTCCACGCTGCTGCGCACGAGGGCACGCGCCAAGGCCAGCGGCGACCGGAGCACGTGGCACCTCGAGCAGGACCGGATCATCGACATCCTCGGACTGCCGCTCTACAGCGCCACGGTGGCCGAAAGCGCCCCGGAAGTGGGCGTGGTCACCGGCCTCGCCTGGACCGCTTCCGGCGGCGAGATCATGTTCATCGAGGCACTCCACATGCCCGGCGCCGGCCAGCTGCTCACCACCGGATTCCTCGGCGACGTCATGCAGGAGTCCGTCGTCGCCGCTTACTCGTACGTGCGTAGTCGCGCGGAAACGCTGGGCATTCCGGACGAAGTGTTCATGACCACGGACATCCATGTGCACTTCCCCGTGGGCGCCGTGCCCAAGGACGGGCCTTCGGCGGGCGCCGCCGTCACGCTGGCCATCGCGTCGACGCTCTCCAACCGGGCGGTGCGCCACGACATCGCCATGACCGGCGAGGTGACGCTGCGAGGCAAGATCCTGGAGATCGGCGGCGTCAAGGAAAAAGTGCTGGCCGCTCACCGCGCGGGCCTGCGCGAGCTGATCCTGCCATCCGCCAACGAGCGTGACCTGCGCGAGGTGCCGGAGGAAGTGCGCTCGAAGATGGAGGTCCACTTCGTCGACGCCATGGACCAGGTGTTCGACCTGGCCCTGCTGGACGGGCCCGCCGCCCAAGTGCCGCAGGAGAAGCCGGCCCCAGCCCGACGCAGCCGCAAGCGCAAGGCCGCCAAGGGCAAGGGCGCAAACTGACGGCCGGCACCCGCCCGGCGTTGACGCTCCGGGCCGACGCGGCTGCGCACAGGTTTGCCGATGCCACGAATGGCGGTTGCCCGGCGGCGGTCCCGCCGACAACTTTGCGATTTGCTCGAACCGGCAGGTCGCCGACGCTGGCTTGACCATGTAAGGAGGGTGGTGGCGTGAAGCTGCATACCAAGATCCTGATCGGGCTGCTGCTGGGTGCCCTCGTAGGTCCGCTGCTGGGCCACGTCGCCGTGGTGCTGGAGCCGCTGGGCAAGGCGTTCATCCGGCTGCTCATCATGATCGTGATCCCGCTGGTCATGGCGTCCCTCATCATCGGGACCGCCAGCCAGGGCGACCTGCGCAAGCTGGGCCGCATCGGCATCAAGACGGTGGGCTACTACCTTGTCGCCACGGCGCTGGCCGTCTCCCTCGGCCTGCTGGCCGGCGGCACTGTCAAGCCGGGCTCCAACCTGGACCCGGACGTGAAGCAGGAGATGCTCGAGCAGTACAGCGGCACGAGCCAGGAGCAGCTGCAGCAGCTCCAGCAGAAGCCCAGCCTGGAGGACATCCTCTTCAACATCATCCCGCGCAACCCCATCGCGTCCATGGCCAACATGGACATGCTGCAGATCATCTTCTTCTCGCTGCTGTTCGGCATCGCGCTGACGGTGCTTTCGGAGGAGAAGCGCAAACCGGTGGTGGACTTCCTCGATTCGGTCAACGACGCCATGGTCGTGATCGTCGAGATGATCATGAAGATCGCGCCGTACGGCGTGTTCATCCTCATCGCGGCGGTCGCCGGCCGGTTCGGCTACAGCGTGTTGTTATCCCTGCTGAAGTACGTGGTCGTGACCATCGTCGCGATGATCATCTTCACGGGCACGTTCTATCCCGTGTCGCTGAAACTGTCCGGGATGTCGCCCACGTACTTCTTCAGGAAGTTCTACGAGGTGATGGTCTTCGCGTTTTCGACGTCATCCAGCAACGCCGCGTTGCCCGTGAACCTGCGGGTGAGCGAGGAGGAGCTCGGTGTCTCGCGTGACGTGGCCTCATTCGTGCTTCCGCTGGGTGCGACCGTCAACATGAACGGTACGGCCATTTACCAGGGAGTGAGCACGATCTTCATCGCCCAGGTCTACGGTATCCAGCTCCACTTCGCGCAGCTGGCGACCGTCGTGATCACCGCCACCCTGGCGTCCATCGGGGCGGCCGGCGTCCCGGGCATCGGCTTCATCACGCTGACCATTGTGCTGGAAGCCCTCGGCATACCGTTGGAGGGTCTGGCGCTGATCCTGGGCGTGGAACGCATCCTCGACATGACGCGCACGGCGGTGAACGTGACCGGCGATTCGGCCTGCGCGGTCTGGGTGGCAAAGACCGAGGGCGAGCTCGATATTCCGTCGAGGCTTGCGGCCGGCTCCACGGCGGAAACCTGATCGCTCCGGAACGGAGACGGCATGCGACGTTATGGAATGCTGCTGCTGGTGTTGGCGCTGGGCGCCTGTGGCAGAAGCGCGCCCGAAAATGGGCAGCACACGCAGGGCGAGCCGCAGGGCTTCGGGCCGGCGGCGGCCTACGAACGGCGCATCCTCTTTGTCGCACCGAACGGTGATCCGCGGGCGGCGGAGTTCGAATTCGCGCTCGTCAACGACAGCACCACGCTGTACCGCAGCGCGCGCGTCACCGTGATCGCGGACACGGCATGGCGCACGCTGGTGGATACGGCCTGGACCATGGCGCCCATGCGTGATCCGTGGCGGCTGGTGCCGCTGCCCAGCCTCCGCCTGATCGTCGGGGAAGACGACGAGCTGCAGGCGCTGATCCACCACGGGGACAAGGAGATGCGTCTCGAGCTGCACCGGTCCCTGGGCGAATACAGCCCCGACGGCGGCACGCGCATGCAGCTGCGGGAGGCCGACCTGGTGGACGGGGCCGCTTCCAGCACCGGCATCGTCCTGGATGTCCAGCTCGGGCGCTCCATCACCAGCTCCAGCGCGCTCCAGGCCCTGGTCGCCGCCGGCGGCGCGACGCTCGCCGCACCGCTCATCGCACGCATCGATGCTACGGCCCCCAGCGAAACCCGCGCCGAGACGCTGCTCGTCGGGCAGGGCGTGCTGCTGTCCGCAGGCGCTTCGGCCGCCGGTCCGGTGGCCTGGCTGCAGGAAGGTCAGCAGGAAGACGTGTGGGAAGGCGCCCATCTCGTGGCGACGAGCGATGTGGGGCCTGCGTCGCCCGGCGAGCCGGACTGGCGGCTGGTTCGGAGCAACGGCAACGTGGCGGGCGAGCTCCAGACGATATCCAATCACGTCACCGATCTTCAGGACGCGAGCGGCCTCCATGGCGCGCTCGGCGTGAATATCGTCCGTGGGTGGATCGAGACCCACGGTGAGCGCCGCGACGTCGTGGGGATCGTTCGGTACGTCCGCGGGTGATCAGCACCGCCGCACAGGCGGCCATCACGGTCCTTTTCGGCGCCGTCGCCGGCGGCGTGACCAACACGGTCGCCATCTGGATGTTGTTCCACCCCTACGAGCCACCCCGCTTCTTCCGGTGGAAGCTGCGCGGCCTCCAGGGCGCCGTGCCCAAGAACCGGGACCGGCTCGCCCGCGTTGTGGGCCGCACCGTCGGCGACCGCCTGCTCACCGGCGACGACCTCGCCGCCGCCGTCGCCGAACCGACCTTCCGCCGCACGTTCGATGAACAGCTCGACCGCTTCCTCGCCGAGGTCCTGGACCGCGAGCGCGGACCGCTGGTGGAGCTGCTCCCGGTGGAGGCCGTGCCCCAGGTCCGGCACCTGCTTGACGAGGCGGGCCGCACCGTCCTCGATCGGCTCGACCACTACCTGGAAAGCGACGACTTCCACGACGCCGCCCTCGCCTGGGCCGACCGTCTGGCGCAGGACGTGCGCGACCGGCCGGTTGCCGAGCTGCTCACCGCGGAGCGCGAGCAGGCGCTCGCGGACACCGCCGAGCGTTGGATCGCCGACGCCGTCGGCGGGGAAGGCTTCGAGCGGGCCGTCCACGACTACCTCGACCGCGCCGCGAAACGGTTGCTGGAGCCGCAGCGCACCTTCGAGGACCTGGTTCCTGCAGGACCTGAACTTCTACAAGCGCGTCGTCGCAGCGCTCATCATCCCGCCGGACACCGTGTCCCGCGTCATGCATACGCTGGAGTCGGAAGGCGCTGCGCGCCTGTCGGAGCTGCTGAGCGACGACGCCGTGCGCGACGCCATGGCCCGCAGCGTCAACGGCGCCATCGTCGATTTCCTGGAACGCCCCGTTCGTGATGTGCTCGGTCAGCCCGGCGATCCCTCCGTCATCGAGGCGAAGGACACGGTCGCCGGTTGGGTCCTGGGGGTCGCCCGCGACCGCAACACGGGCGAGTTCCTGGTGGACAAGCTGCACGCCACCCTCGGCTCCGCAGAGAACCGGACCTGGGGCGACCTCTTCCGCCGACTGCCACCGGAGAGCATCGCGGAGGCCGTCGTGCGCATCGCGCGCAGCGACGAAGCGCGCACCGTCTACGGCGAGGCGCTGGAGCGGGTCACCCGCCTGATCCTGGAACGCCGCATCGGACGACCGGCGGATCTCCTGGGCGAAAACGCCGCGGACCGCGTCCGGCAGGCCATCGCCGACCCGCTCTGGCGCTGGCTCCAGGAGCAGGTGCCGAAAGTCGCACAACGGGTCGACATCGCGGGCAAGGTGGAGCAGAAGATCCGCGACTTCCCGATGACCCAACTCGAGCAGATCATCCGCGGCATCACCCAGCGTGAGCTGCGCCTCATTGTCGTGCTGGGCTACCTGCTGGGCGCCATCATCGGCAGCGGCCTCGTCGCGGCCAACCTGCTGTTCGGCCTGTAAGCCGGCGCCCTCCGGCGCCGGCAGGAGGCCCGCCATTCGGCGGGCCAGGATGCTCGCTTCGCTCATTGGGACGCCACGCCTGACGGCGCGGCCAGGACGCGGCGCCTTCGGCGCCGCTGGGCGGTGAGGGCTCCGGTTATCGGCCGACTTCGATGGACAGGTCCTCGAACTCGGCGAGGCGCCGGCGCAGGTCGTTGCCCAGCGCGCGGGTCTCGTCGGCGGCGTAGTCGTACACTACCTGGACGCTGCGGCCGGTGGCCAATAGCGCGCCGTTTTCGGCCCGCCGCACTTCGTACTCCATCTCGAAGCTCTTCGTGCCGAGGCGGGTGGTGCGTACGCCGACGCGCACGCGGTCCGGGAAGCGGATGCGCTCTTCGTAGCGCACGTGCACCTCGCCCATGATGTAGTCGGCGGCCGCGCCCGCCACCTCACGCCAGTAGCGCGCACGTGCTTCTTCGAAGAGGATCAACGGCAGGGAATGGTGGGCGTGGCCCATGGGGTCCAAGTCCCGGAACCGGACCTCCACGTCGTGGGTGAAGCGGAAGGCGTCGCTCACAGGTCGCGGTGCCGGTACGTCTTCCGCTGCCTCAGCAGGTTGAGGGGCGTAAAGTGCCGCTTGCTGTGGCGGCGCATGCCGGGCGGCAGCACCCGGTCTTCCGGGCCCTTCGTGCCCGGGCGACCCATGCCGAGATAGACTCCCAGCCCCAGAGCCAGCACCATGCCGATAAGGTACCACATTCTATTTTCCGGTTGTCGTTCCGCTCGTGCGATTCTCGTGCGAGGCGCCGTCGAGCTGCGCCAGGCGCGGTCCCTCCGGCAACGACCGGATCAACGCCAGGACATCTTCATGCAAACCCGCCGTTGTGGCAACCACACCGTACACCGCCGGGTCCAGTCGGTTGTAGCCGAAGCGCCTGCCCCGCAGATCCGTCACGGAGCCGCCGGCCTCCGTCACCAGGAGATCGCCGGCGCACACGTCCCATTCGCTCTTCGGACCCCGGCTCAGGAACACGTCGCCCTCGCCCGCCGCCAGCCGCGCCAGCTTGTAGGCCGTGCTGCCCGACAAGTGCAGGCGCCAGCCTCGCTCCACGAACGGCTCGAACTCCCCGTCCGCCATCTCGTGGCGCGAGGCCAACAGCATCGGCGATCCGCGTCGCCGCCGGTGAACGCGCAGGCGCCGCGCCGCTCGCGGCGTGCCGCCGTCGAGGTCGACGGCATAGGCGCCACCGCCCCGGATGGCCCAGTACAGGCTTCCCGCCGCGGGGTTGCAGACCACCCCTGCCACCACCACGCCGTCCTCTGCCAGGCCCACTGAAAGCGCGAATTCCGGCATCCCCTCGACGAACGAGCGCGTACCGTCGACGGGGTCCACGATCCATACCCGCTTGCGCGCCAGTCGGTCCGGCCTGTCGGCCGTCTCTTCGGAGAGCCAGCCATAGTCCGGCCGCTCGCCTGTCAGTGTTTCCCGCAGGATGCGGTCGGCGGCGAGGTCGGCCTCGGTGACCGGCTGTCCGGGCGCCTTCTGCCGTACGTCCAGGTCCGTGCGGAACCGGGCCATCACCGCGGAGGCGGCCTGGCCGGTGGCGCGCAGCGCCAGCGTCAGGTCCGCCCACAGCTTATCAGCCGTCATGCCCGTCCCCGTCCAGGACCATCTTGGAGCTGCGGTGGCAGTTGAAGCAATCGAGGGTGTACGGCATCCGGATGTGGCTACCCGTTTTCAGCTGCAGCGGCTCGCCGCAGTTGGGGCAGACGCCCTGGAAGCCTCGCACGACGTATTCGCCCCTCCAGTACCGGAGGCCGAAATAGAGTCCCAGAACCAGCGCCGCGAACACCCAGGGCAGGTGCGGCGGCACGAACAGGACGAGTGGCGCCAGGGCCCACAGGCCCAGCCACGCACCGAGGCCCTGGAGCGCCCGCTGTCGGAGGCTTCGATGGGTGAGCTGCGCCTGTGCGGTCCCCGTGGAACGGCCGGGTAGAATCAATCTGGCGTTGTATATCTGTGTGGCGGACTGGCTGCTCATGCGCGTCAAGGTTCGAGTTCTGCGGTCCGGCGCACCGCGATCCGCAGCGGCACGACGATGGCCGCTACGGAGAGCAGCAATGCGAGTGCCAGCCCGGTCGCCAGCCCACCGATCCGGCCGGCGCCCAGCGGTACGCCTTGCAGCCGGGCCCGCAGCACGGCATACACCGGCCATGCCTCCAACGCGATCACACCGCCCAGATACGCCGTGGCCGTCATCATGAACAGCAGGCCGCCGAACCCGGTGGGGATGTCCGCTGCATTGTCCGTGTCGAAGCGCGGGAACAGCGCGCCGTAGCCCAGTGCGAGCGCGGCCACGGCGAACGTCACGAGCGCGATGGTGAGCAGCGACAGCGCCATCATGAACGACCCGACGTGCAGGATCCAGTTCGTGCCGGCGGTCAGGGCCAGCGCGAGGATCAGCAGCGGCCCGATGCCGACCCAGTACTTGGTCCACACCAGGGCACGCAGGTCCAGCGGCGAGGACCGCAGCAGCCACAGCGTGCGGCCTTCCAGGCTGATGGCCGGGAACAGGAAGCGAGCCGAGATGGCCGCGAGCACGAAGCCCGCCAGGCCCAGGTTCAGGAACGACACCACGTTCGTCAGGAAGAAGCCCACGCGCTCGCCCGTGAACAGCGGCAGCACCTTGATGTTGTAGACGTACACGACGACGAGCACGGCCAGCAGGATCAGCTGGGACCACTGCGTCGTGTCCCGGAAGAAGGTGCGCACGTCCTTGGCCACCAGCGCCCGCGTGGACACGCCCCGCCCCACGAGCAGCCGCTCCACCAGGCGCCGGTCCGCGCGTTGGCCGGACTCCTTCAGCGCTGCCCCTTCCTGTGCCCGGCTGAAACCCTCCGGAAAGAACCGGGCGTGCATCCAGGCGCCCAGCACGACGAATGCGGCCGCTGTGCTCACCAGCAGCAGTAGCGGGAAGTAGTCCGCACGGCCGGACGTCAGCGGCGCCGTTATCGCCTGCGCCGCCCACTCACTGGGCAGCCAGGCGGCCTGCGGCGTCCGGAGCGCCGCCACGAAATCCACCAGGTTGCGGAACCCTTCGGGACTGGCGAGCTGCTCCGGTCGCAGCAGGCGGATCAGCAGGATGATGGCCGCCGCGCCGAAGAGCGCGATGAGCGCAAGCAGGTCACGGGCCCGCCGCGCCGGGAACACGTTCACCAGCACGAGCGTCACCGCGCTGCCCACCACCGCCGGCAGCACGAAGAACGACACGAGGGCAACCAGGGATACAGCGGCGAAAACCGGTCCGCCGCGGTATGCGATGCCGTACGCCGTCAGGACCGGCACCATCACCAGCGCCACCATCCACGACGACTGCGTCATCGTCTCCACCAGTCGGGCGCCATAGACGTAGGCGCCGTCCACCGGTGCGGCCATGAGCAGCTCCATGTCCTGCGCCAGGAAGAACGACGACAGCGACGTCACCACGTTGGACAGCAGCAGGATGGACAGGAACGCCAGCAGGATCAGACCCAGCAGCTTGATGGCCAGCGCCTCCCCGATGCCGGCCGCGCCCCGGAAATACAAGAGCATCCGGAAGATCATGCCGAACAGCACCAGCCAGAACAGGAAGCCGACGGTGCCCAGCACTGCGACGCGGCCGAAGCTCGCCGCTTCGCCCGACCGACGCCGCATCGCCCGCAGCTTCGGTGTCAGCAGGTGGCCCAACCGGCCCGGCCGCCCCCCAGCCACCGGGCCCCACGCCCTCGCGCGGTTGGCCGCCATCAGCCGCCGGACGCGTCGGACAGCCCCTCCGGGCCGGCCGCCGGCTCCGGGTTCCCGGGCTCCGCATCCGCCGGTTGCGGGTCCGCCGCGTCCAGGCCTGCCGGCGCCCGCAGCGACGCGATCAGCTCCGCCACCTCCTCGCCACCCGTAAGCTTCAGGAACACGTCCTCCAGGTTGGCGCTCCCCGCCTCCGCCTGGTTGCGCAGCTCTTCCATCGTGCCGATGGCCCGGATGGCGCCCTCCTGGATGATGGCGATGCGCTCGCACAGCGCTTCCGCCACAACGAGCGCAGCAGGTCCTTGATCAGGCGCGCCGCCTTCGGGTCCAGGCCCACCATCGGCTCGTCCACCACGATCAGCTCCGGCCCGTGCACGAACGCCGAGCTGATGAGCAGCTTCTGGCGCATGCCATGGCTGTAGCTCTCCACCAGCGTGTCCTTCCAGCCGGTCAGCTCGAACAGCTCCAACAGCTCCTCCGATCGCGAATCCGCCTGCGCCCCGTCGAGGCCCCAGAGGCCGCTCACGAACCGCAGGAACTCCCGGCCCGTCAGCTTCTCGTACAGGAACGGCCGGTCCGGGATGTACCCCACCAGCGCCTTCGCCCGGGCGGGTGCGGTAGCGACGTCGTGCCCGCCGATGAGCACGCGGCCGGCCGTCGGCCGCAGCACGCCCGTGAGCATGCGGATCGTCGTCGTCTTGCCGGCGCCGTTCGGACCCAGGAACCCGAACATCTCCCCCGGCGGCACATGGAGGTCGAGAGGCTGTACGGCCGTGAACTTGCCGTACCGCTTGGTCAGGCCCTCGAGTCGGATCATAGCACCTCCAGCCGCAACCGGCCGATCAGCCGGATCAGCTCCACCTGTCTCGCCAGGCCACCGATGATGAAGCGCAGATGCGACGCGTCGGCGGGAAACTGCCCCAGCGTGGGATCCACCGCGACCCACCGCCCCAGCCAGACCTCCGGCCATGCGTGGTAGTAGAACCGCCCCCGGATATGCACGAGACCCACCGCCGTGCGCGCCGGCAGGCCGACCGCACGCGCCAGCGCCACGTACAGCACCGTGTGCTCGTTGCAGTCGCCCTCGCCACCCTCCAGCACCTGCGTCGCGTTCGGCACGCTCAGCGTGATCCGCTTGCGCAGCCGGTGATACACCCAGTCGGTCAGGCGACGGGCCGCCACGACCGGGTCCGCCGTGTCGCCCACCGCCCGCTTCGCCGCCGCCACAATGCGTGGATCCGTCGACTGGATCAGCGGCGTCGCCCTCAACGCAGCCGCTTCGCCACCGCCGTCGTATGGCAGCCGGTACCCCGCCGACAGGCTCGCGACATGCTCCTCCCGCACCACCAGCGTGTCGCCGTGCAGCTGCTGCCGCCCCCCCGCCAGGTCGAAGCCCTGCAGGTCCACATTCTCCAGGCGTACCGCCAGCGTATCCCGGTCGCGCACGCTGTCCAGGTCCACGTTGCTGGCGATGGCCGTGCTCTCGATCACCGTGCCGTACCCCGCAGCCAGCGACGCCTGGCCGCGGGAGCGCGTCCACGCCTGGTTCGCCAGCTCGTATGCCGTGCGCTCCAGCGTGAACCCGAGCGGGCTCGTCGCCCGCACGATGCGGCCGTCCTCGTCCAGCCAGCTGGTCACGCTGACGCCACCGTACGACTCCTCCACCTTCCAGGCGGGCACGGTATCGTATTTCGCCGCGCGCCACGTGCCCGTGCTGGAGTCCTGGGCGACGCTGTCGGGAACGATGATCGTGTCTCGCGCGATCACCCGCACACGCGTGGAGCGGCCCGCCAGCGTGGACGGGTCGAACAGCTCCGCCGAAAGCTCCTGACCCACCTTCATGCGACCCGATGCCGCCAGACGCAGCGGCAGCGCCCCGGGCAGGACCGCCCGTCCCAGTGGCACCCGGCTGTGCTGCGTCCTGCCGCCGGTGGTGATGGACAGGTCCAGCATGCTGTCGGGGGTCGCGCTGCCCTGCACCAGGTACCGGCCGATTTGCGAGTCCAGGTCGAACCGGAAGGATCGAAGGTCGAGCGCACGGCTCAGCCGCACGTTCGTCCGGACCACCGCCTGGTGGAGCGTGTCCATGGCGGGCACGTCCAGCGTCAGGACCTCTTCCGACAGGAAGCCGTCCGGCACCGTGTCCAGCCGCGAGCTCGCCAGGCCGATGGCCGCGTTGTTCATGCGAACCACGTAGAAGTAGGTGCCGGGCGCCAGCCTGCCGGCGCCTTCGGCCAGCGCCACCGATTCCGGCCTGAAGTACTCCCGGCGGATGTGCACGCCCAGCACCACCAGCCACAGGATCAGAATGGCGCCGCCGATGATTCGCTTGCGGCTCAAGGTTTCATCTCAGGATTTCTGCGGCAGGACCTGTCAGCGCCCGCTCCACCGCCAGACGCTCGTACTCGTTTTCCACCACCACGACGACGCGCTTCGGATACGTGCTCTGCTGCACATGCTCCGCCAGCACCGACACCAGGATCTGCGCCGCGTCCTCAGCGTCGAGGTTGCCCGCACCCGTGCCCAGAAGCGGCATGGCGACGGTCTCGACCTCCCATTCCGACAGCCGACGCAACCCGTTCAGTATGCCCCGCCGCACCGTCGACCCGGACACCGCCTCCTCCTCCGACCGCACCGCCACGTGCACCAGGTACTCGGCCGCCAGATCGCCGCCCGCGGTGATCACCGCGGAGCCGAGGGGCAATGCGCCCATCTGCCGGCATTGCGCTGCCACGGCCGCGCCCGCCGCCTGGTCCAGGCGTCGCATCGCCGGCGTGACCGCCGAAAAATCGGCCGCCACGGGCCGCATCACGGCCCCGGCGGCCAGCACGGCCAGGTCGGCCTGCCGGACCTCGATCACGCAGCGCCCAGTTCGTGGGCCTTCCGATACATCGTCTCCGCTTCCTGCCGCAGGTGCTTGCGGTCGTACAGGATGCCCATGGTGTAGTAGGCCTTCGCGTTCGACGGATCGAACTGCACCGCCCGCTCCAGCATCTCCAACGCGTCGTCCACCCGGTTCAGCTGATTCAACGCCTCACCCCGGTAGAAGTAGAAGTCGCCCGCCGTCTCATCAAGCTCGATGGCGCGACGCAGCTCCATCTCCGCCTGCCTGTACAACCCCCGCTTGAAGGAGAGAAGGCCCATCGCACCGTGCACCACCGCCTGGTCCGGCGCCATGCGCTGCGCCCGCCGCAGGTTGTGCTCCGCCTCGGGGAACCGCCCCAGCGCCGACAACACCCTGCCCATGTTCAGCAACACGTTCAGGTCGTCGGGCGATTCCGCGCGGGCCGCTTCGCACTGCTCCAGTGCCGCGCCGTACTCGCCACGGCTGAAGTACAGCCGGCTCAGCGCCAGGCGGGCGACCACATGCGTGGGCTGGTCCGTCAGCAGGGATCGATAGGCCTCCATGGCACCCGTCTCGTCGCCGAGCTCCTCCAGGCGCCGGGCTTCCGCCAACCGCTTCTCCGCTTCAGCGGCCCGCGCCGCCCGGGCGTCCAGTTCGGCCGACTCGGCTGCCGTGGCCTCCTCATCGACGTCGGCGGGCGTTTCGTCCCGGGAATCCACGTCATCACCGCCTTCCGATGACTCCGCCCGATCCACATCGTTCGCCGACAGACGCACCTCGGCTTCGCCGTCCGACGAATCCGCCCGTGCATCGCCACGCAGGTCGGACTCGGCCGCTTCCGAGTGCTTGCGTTTATTCCTCGCCATGCCGTGATGTATCCTTCAACCTCGATTCACATTCTCCATCACCCAGTCCAGGTACGGGCCGTGGCCTGCCTCGACCCGTACGACCAGCATCTCCGGGACGTCGTAGGGATGCAGCTCGCTCGTCCGATGCAGCAGCGCGGGCACGGCGGATTCCGTCGTTTTCAGCATGATGAGCACCTCGCGCTCGCGCTCGACCGTGCCCTGCCAGCGGAAGATGGACAGCACTCCCGGTACGATGTTGCCGCATGCGGCCAGCCGTTCCTCCACGAGCGTCGTGACCAGGGGCTCCGCCGTTTCCTCGGGAGCCGTCACCAGCACAACGCGCGCCGTGACCGGCTCCTCAGTCCTCATCCCCGACCTGGACATCGTCCTCTTCCCCGTACAACGCCTGGATCACGTCCGCGTAACGGCTCTCCACGACGCGCCGCTTCACTTTCATGGTCGGCGTCAGCTCCCCGCCCTCCACCGTGAACTCCGTGGGCAGGAACCCGATCTTCTTCGGGCGCTCGAACCGCGCGAAGTCGGTCACCAGCCCGAACACGGCCTCTTCCATGTGGTCCTTCACCCGCTCGTCTTCCAGCAGCGTCGCATCGTCCGGCTCGTTGATCCCGCGACCCGACGCCCAATCGCGCAGCGACTCGAAGTTGGGCACCACCAGCATGATCGGGTACGGCCGGCGATCACCCAGCATGACAGCCTCCTCCACCAGCGGGCTCCGCTTCACGTAGTTCTCGATGGGCTGCGGCGCGATGTTCTTGCCACCCGCCGTCACGATCAGGTCCTTCTTGCGATCCGTGATGCGCAGGTACCCGTCGGCATCGATCTCGCCGATGTCGCCCGTGCGGAACCAGCCATCCGCGTCGATGGCTTCCCGCGTGGCGTCCGGCAGGTTGAAGTAGCCTTTCATCACCTGCGGCCCGCGCACCAGGATCTCGCCGTCGTCGGCGATCATGATCTCGGTGCCGGGCACCGCCTTGCCCACCGTGCCGAATCGGAAGTCGTCCAGCGTGTTCACGTTGGTGACGGGCGACGTCTCGGTCAGCCCGTACCCTTCCAGCAGCATGATACCCGCGCCGTAGAAGAAGTGCGCGATGTGCTCCGCCAGTGGCGCACCACCGGACACGAAAAACTTGAGCCGGCCACCCACCCGGGCGCGCAGCTTGCGGAACACCAGCCGGTCCGCAACGGCAAACTGCAGCCGCGTGCCCAGCGACGGCGCACGGCCCGCCAGGCGCGCGTCCGCGTTCCGCTGACCGACCGCCTTCGCCCACCGGACCAGCTTGCCCCTCACACCGGTCGCCGACATGACCGCGTTGTACACCTTCTCGTACAACCGGGGCGTCGACACCACGATCGTCGGCTGCACTTCCCCCAGCGCCGTCGCCACGTCCGCGATGTCCGCGTAGCAGATCGTCATGCCCGCGTGGAACTGACGGTAGTCCACCATCCGTTGCAGGATGTGGCTCAGGGGCAGGAAGCTCAGTCCCACGTCTTCCGGCAGCATCGGCAGCAACGGCTTCACCGCCTGCGTGTTGGCATAGATGTTCTGGTGAGTCAGCATCACGCCCTTCGGCGGGCCCGTCGTCCCCGACGTGTACAGGATCGTCGCAACGTCGTCGGGCTCGACGGCCAGCGCGCGCTCCTTGAAATCGCCGCCCTTGCCCGCATCCTCCTCCCGCGCCCCCAGCGCCACCAGCTCCCGGAACGTCATGACGCGGTCGTCGTCCTCCACCACGTCATCGAACACCAGCACCCGCTCCAGCTCCGGCAGCCCGCCCCACACCGCCTGGATCTTCGCCAGCTGCTCCGCCGACGACACGAACACCAGCCGCGCCCCCGAGTCCTCCAGGATGTACTTGACCTGGTTCGGCGGCAGCGTGGCGTAAACCGGCACATCCTCGATCCCCGTGCACAGCGCCGCGAAATCCGCTTCCGCCCATTCCGGCCGGTTTTCCGACAGGATCGCCACCCGGTCCCCACGCTTCAGGCCCAGCGCCTGCAGGCCCAGGCTCACTCGCCGCACCACCTGCAGGATCTCCGCATGGGACACGGTTCGCCATTCGCCGTCCACCTTCCGCCGCAGCACATCCGCCTTGTCCCAGGTCTCCACCGCTTCGAAGAGAAGCCCGGCAAGCGTGCCCTCAGGCAACGTTGCCGGGTTCGCGACGTACTGCCGTCCGTCCGTCCGCGTGGGCATCCGCCCTCCTCCGTGTCTCGCGGAAGCGCTCAGACCAGCACGATCTCCGTGCTCAGCTGGATGTCCGGGCGCAGGGAGTGCAGCACACTGCAATACTTGTCGAGCGACAACTCCACCGCACGACGCAGCTTCAGTTCCGACTCCGCCTCTACGCCCGCACGAAACACAAACCGAAGCGCTACGTAGCGACGTGGTGGCTCCGGTCTCCGGTCACCCTCCAGCCGCACTTCCAGGGATGTCACCGGTATCCGCATCTTCCCGAGGATCTCCACCACGTCCGCCCCGCTACAGGCGGCCACCGACAGCGCCAACGCCTCCATCGGTCCCACCCCCTCCCCCTTCCCCGCGTTCAACGCGATCGTCCCCGACCGCCCCTCCGCCATGAACCGCAATGCCTCCCCCGTCCAACTCACCACCCCACCGATGTCCGCCATCAACTGCCCTCCCGCTGGCCCGTCAGCTCTTCCAGGGTCTGGCGCGCATGCTCCACGTGCCGCATCGCGGCCGCGTCGCCCGGCGCATCGCTCAGAAACGCACGGAGGTGCTTTTCCGCTTCCTCCTTCTGACCGTCCCGCAACAACAGGAACGCCAATCCGTAATGCGCACCCGCCGCGTGACCATCCTTTTCCAGCACCGATCGGTACGTCTTCGATGCCTCGTCCGTCATGCCGATCCGCGTGTACGTGATCGCGATCTGCTGCAGCACCGCCGGATCATCCGGCGCTTCCCGCAGCGCCAGACGGAACGACGTCAACGCCTCGTGATACTTGCCCACTCCCAGGAGCTCCACACCCTCCCGGTAGTAGTCCACTCGGTCCGCATTGCCTTCCCCTTGACCGAACACTCTCCGGAACAGATCCATACGCCACGATTGGTTGAAAAGGGCCGCCGGGGACCCGGAAAATTAGAGATCACTGCCCAGCCACGCAATCAACGCTGTCATGCCCTTTCCGCCACGACTACTCCCGATTCGTCCACCAGAACCGCCAGACCCGCCTCCCGCAATCGCTCCACTGCACCCTCCGCCGCGTCCTCCAGCACCAGCCGCCCACCCAATGCCACGATGCGCACGCCTTCCGCCTCCAGTGTGACCGCCGATTCCCCCGTCAACGCCACCGCACCCAGCGCACCACTGCGAAACGGCAGACCGCCGCCCGCCAGCAGCCGACTCACACCCACTTCTTCTTCCCAATCCTCCACCCCGGTCCCAACCACCGCAACCTCCAGCTCCGGGACCAGCCCTGCCACGCCCGCAGCGTGTCGCACCCCTCGACCCACGATCAGCGCCACACCGGAACCCTCCCCCACACCCATCAGCGCCGCCAATCGCACCGCAGCCTCCACGCCTTCCCCTCGCGCCTCAGGTTCCGCCCGGCTCTCCGGGCCCGGCAACACCGCCTGCCCCGGTACTCGCAGGTCCACCACCCCTCCACGCACTCCATACCGCTCCCGGCAGTTCGGACAACCCAGGAACCCGTCGCGCACACGCCGGTCCACCACCCGGTCCGCCATCAACACCAGCCCGTGCTCCGGACCGCAACGCGGACAGCTTAGTACGTCCGTCAACAGTATGTGCACCCCGACTCCTTTCCTCGCCTCAATTCCGGCCCGCCGCAGCCGCCCGGCACACTGCTACCCACGCCTCGCGCCGGGAGGTCCGGTTCCCTCGACACCCTGACGCACAGGTCCGCCACCCCTGCCCACGCCCCGGCCAGCGTCCGTCACATGATCGGTTTCCGAACACCCAACGCCCATTCGGTGGGAACTCGCTTGAACAGAGGGAGAATCAATGTCGAAAATCATTTCATATCGCGCACTTTTTGCGTAGATCCGCACGCTGCGAGTACGATGGGGCTCGACTGTAATCTGCTGTGAAATAAAGAGTTATGTCGGAATCCCCAACCCGGCACCTCGCTTGCGCGACTGGGTCGGCAGAAACAGGCCCAAATGCCACAGAAGTGGAAAGCGAAGCGAAGACTTCGAGCACCAGAGGGGGAGCAACCATGAAGAAGCTGACGGCGATGCTGCTGGGCCTCTTCGTCCTGTTCGGGGCGAACAGTCTGGCGGCGCAGAATTCGGTGACGGCGACGGGGAACGTGAGCATCACGATCGGGAGCATCGCGTACATCAACGTGCCCAGCCCCGACGTGGCGTTCAACAACCCGACGAACACGGACTTCGCGACGGGCTACATCGACGCGAACAACACGGTGGCGGTCCAGTATGGGAGCAACGCGCCGCACGACCTGCAGATCCAGCTGGACCAGCTGGGCGGCAAGGCGGTGAGCGACCTGGAGTGGTCGGTGGACGGCGGATCGAGCTGGACGCCCATGACGACGGCGGCGGTGAACATGGTATCGCAGCCGGCGGGCGGCCAAGAGAATGCGACTGTGAATTTCCGCATGCTTCTGAACTGGGCGACGGACGCCGCCGGGACATACAGCGGCCAGCTCACTTACACGGTAGTCGCGAACTAGATGAGGTAACGAGCTCATGCGCACGAAGTCACGCGCGTTGATGCGGATGCGGAATGAGGCTGCGGCCCCCGGAACAGCCGGGGGCCGCAGTGCTGTGCGGGTACTGGTATTGTCGGCGGCACTCGCGCTGACGCTGGCGTCACCGCTGGCAGCCCAGTTCTCGGCCACGCCGATCATCCTGAACCTGGTGACGGGAGACAGCGCGGCGGTTGGGCGCATCCTGGTGAAGAACCAGGGTGATGCGCCTCTCCGTATGCGGTTCTACGCGGGCGACTTCGAGCAGATGCCAGACGGCAAGCACCGGTTCATGGCGGCGGGTACGGACGAGCACTCGTGCGCCGCCCGGATGCAGCTGTACCCGGAGGGCGCGACGCTGGAGGCAGGTCAGTCGGTGACCGTCACGGTACGCCTCGATCCGGCGCCGACAGCGTGCTGGTCGGTGGTGTTCGCGGAGAGCGCGAAGCGTGCGGCGAACGGCATCTCCGTGGCGCAGCGCATTGCGGTAAAGGTATACGGCAGCAGCCGGACCGGCGTTCGGTCGGGTGACGTACAGGCGGTGAACGTGGTAAAGACACCGTCGTTGCACGCGATGGTCGATTTTGCCAACACGGGGGAACGCGCGCTGGTGGTAAAGGGCCACCTGGAGGTGCGCACGGCGGCGGGCGTGGTGGTGGCGACCGCGCCGGTCGTCGATTTCAGCGTTCTGCCCGGCCGGCACCGTGTGATCAACGTTGCAATGCCCGGGGATCTCAAGCCGGGGCGTTATCTTGCGATTCCCATTCTCGACTTCGGGGGCGACTTCCTGGCGGCAGGCCAGGCGTTGTTCGAGGTCTCGGGACCGTGACGACAGGCACACGCATCCGTTCCTGGTTCGTTGCGGCCGTGGTGGCGGCCGTTCTGGCCGCGGCGCCGCGAGGCGCGGCGGCGCAGAAGGTCCAGGTGTCGCCGATGCCCGGCACGGTGGTGTTCAACCAGCCGACGGCCGTGGATTTCAACGCGGGCTTCATCGGCGAGCCGACGATGGCCCTGCTGGTCCAGCCGAGAAACGCCAAAAAACCCTGGCAGCTGTTCATCCGTGCCGGCAGCGCAGACATGGGTGGCTACGGCAAGCCCGTGAGCGACGTGCTCTGGCGCACCGATCCATCCAGCGCGTGGACGTCCCTCACGACGAGCTACCAGCAGATCGCGCAGGGCACCGGAACGGTCGTCGTCTACCTGTATTTCCGGACCCGGCTCCAGTGGTCCCAGGACGTGGCGGGCACATACGACGCCCTCCTCGAATTCGGGGCCCAATAGGCGCGCCGTCATGCGAATCGTCGCGGTGATGCTCCTGTCCCTCGTGCTGGCGGCACCTGGATGCACCGGCTGCTCACACGACTACGGTGGCTTCTCCGCCGACTCGGTCGGAACGGCATCTGCTTCCACCTCCGCCGACTCGGTCGCGGCACCACTGTCTTCCACATCCGCCGCCAGTGTCAGCGCACCCTCCGCTTCCACTTCCGGCACCACCCACGGCGTCACGGCGGTATCCAGACCCGTCCCGCTCATCCGCACACCGCCGCCGGCCTCGCCCGGAGTCCAGCTGTCTCCGGAATCCGCTGCCGAGGACATCGGGAACCCAGCCCGCGGTGTACTGGCCAGCCGGAATATCGCCTTCCCGCGCACGAGCTCCAGCGGGTCACGTTTCACCGTGGCACCGGCGCAGGGGCCCGGAACTGCTCCGGGCGGTGTCGCGACCGTGATCCTGGAGGTGAGAGCCCCTGCTGGTGTGCGGACCGGTTCGGTCAGCTACACGCTTGAGACCGCGCCCGGCTATCGCCTGTTCGCAGCCTCCTCGGGGACCCTGCCCCTGGACAGCGGCCGGGTCCTTCTGCCCGTAACCGTCGGGGTGCCGGTCGCGGAGCAGGCTGGACCCAGCCGGGCCGGCAGGGCGACGCTGACGTGGCCCGACGGCGCCACCACGGAAGTGATCTTCCGGGTCATGGTCCGCGCCGTCCGCAAGCTGGAGATGGGCCTGTCGCCCGCGGACGCCCTGGTCTCGCCCGGCGAAATGACGGAGCTGTCGTTCTGGATCCGGAATCGCGGCAACGCCCCGGACACTGCGCGACTGAAGTCTCTCGTATCCTCCGGCTGGGATCTGGCGGGGCTACCGGACACGCTGATCATCGTGGCCGGCGACACGGCCCGGGGCACGTTGCACGTGCGCGCGCCCGACGACGCCATTCGCGGCCAGGAGCAGACGGTGGTGCTCAACGTGCAGGGCGCCGGCAACGCGCTCCGTGCCACGTCGACGGTGATGGTGACATCGGAAGCAGGCTGGCTGAGCGGCTACGCACACGTTCCCGGCACTGTTTTCGTCGGCGGTTCCCTGGGTGATGGCAACGGGCCGGGCATCTCGCTGCAGGGTGAGGGCAACGTGGCGCCGGGCACGCAGTTTTCCCTGGAGCTGCGCCATGCCGAACGGTACCAGATGCCACCCGCGTTTCGCACCCAGCTGACGGGCCCCGAGCTGCGTGTCTCCGTGAAGCGGTCTGATGTCCGGGCGACGGCCGGCGAGGTCTTCATACCCGGCAACGTTTCCACGGGCCCCGTCCTCAGCGGGCGCGGCATCGACGGGACCTACACGCTGGACCGCTGGCGCTTCGGCCTGTTCGCGGCCCGTCCCGGTACGTTCGCATCCAACCGCAACGGGCATCAGATCCAGGCGTTCGCCGGCCTCGCTACCGGACACGGGCCCGTCCGCATGACCGTGACCGATCTGCGGCAGAACGACGCGTTCGGTCCGGCGTATCGCACCCAGGGCGTCAGCTTCCGGTACGATCTGCCTTCCGGCTCGGATCACGACCTGTCCGTGCAGGCCGGCCTGCTCCGCGTGGCGCCGGATTCGGGCGAGACGGCCACCGGCCCCACACTGGACGCTCGCTACGCCTTCGACGGCCCGGCTGCCCACTTCAACGCCGAGGTGCGACTCGTGCCCGGCACGGTACCGCAGAATACCAGCGTCGCCAACGAGATCTTCGCAACCGGCACCGTGGACGTCGCATCCAACCTTTCCGTCGTCGGGTGGGGACAGATCCGCTCCACACCCATCCTGAACGCCCCGGCCGATCCGCAGTACGACGCCGCGTCACTGGGCTTCCGGTCCGGCTTTGGCGCTGTGTCCACCCAGGTGGGCGCTGCGTTCCGCCGTTCCTCGGCAGGCATCCTCGGCACCAGCACACGGCGGACGGTTCGCCTGAACGTGAAGGCCCCGCTGTGGGCATTGAACGTGGAAGCGGACGCCGAAGTCGGCACGTTCGCACGCGCGGGCGATTCCGCGCCGTACAACCGCCTGTGGGGCGGCGCCTACTGGTACGCGGGGGCTTCCTGGCTGCGGGCCGGCGTGACCTATAACCACAACGAGTACGGCAACCCGTACACGACCCTGGAGGCTTCCGGTTCGTGGACCGGTTCCCGCTTGACCATAGAGGGCGGCATCCTCGGGCGGTTGAACGACCCCGTGCCCGGCGGCAGCACCAGCCTCTGGACATCTGCACAGATCCGCGCCCTGCCCGATGCCACCATCGTGGTGGGCACCGACTACGAGCCCGGATTCAACGGTTCGCGCTGGCGCGTCTCGCTGGGCGTCTCACACCGGCTCGGTTTGCCCGTGCCCGTACGCCGCCAACCGGCGCTGCAGGGCACCGTCTATGAGGACCGGAACGGTAACCGGATCCATGATAAGGACGAGCCGACACTCCAGGGCGTCCGCATCCGTGTCGGCCGCCTTCAGGCCACCACCGACGCCGATGGCGCATTCCAATTCCGCGACACCTTCCGCGGACCCGTCACCGTCGATCCGGCCACCCTCCCCCCGGGCATGGTCGTCCCCATTGACGTCTACCTGCCCATTGCCGGTACCGTCGACGTCCCCGTCGTGCACACGGCCAGCCTCGAGCTCGATCTGTTCATTGATCTGAACAACGACGGAACGCGAGACCCCGCCGAACAACCGGCCGCTGGCGCCGTCGTCTCCCTCATCAACGCATCAGGCGCCAGCCAGGACGAGGCCGCAGACAACGACGGCCATGCCCGGTTCGGAGCCGTATCGCCCGGCACCTACACGGTCCGGGTCTACCGCGCCGCCACGGGGGGCCAGGCGGGCACGCCCGTTCAGGTCAAGATCACACTCCTGCCCGGCGCTCACGTCACCACCACCATCGCCGTGCCGGCCCACACACGCCAGATCCGGATGGGCGCCGGCGCCAACCTCGGCCAGAAGTCCAACCCGCGCTGAAAGTACCCTGAATAACGAAAGGAAACGCGCGCGGCCAGGGAAGAACCCCGCGGTGACGCCCCGGCCAATGTCGACCCGGCCCGACTACCGCGGAACCAATACGAACGACACGTCCCTCGTGGTATCACCGCCCGCCCTCGCCTCACGCGCCCACCGGTAGTCCACCACCACCTCCATGTCGTCGCCCGCCTCACCCTCCGCCACCACGACCTCACCTCCAGCCGTCTGGACGTAATCTCGCGCCACCGGCGTGACCCGGTCATCCGGCGCATCCGCCCGTACCCAGACCGGCTGTACGCCTGCCACCGCCATGCCCCCCGATGACGCCGGCAGCTGCGAAGCCGGCCGCCGCACCGCCACCAGTCTCCACGCGAAATTCGCGCTAACCCGAACCCGCGTCGCTGCCACCACCGTGTCGTATTCCCCGTCCGCACGCACCACCAACGGTCCCGAACGATTCACGTCGACCTGCATCACCGGCTGGATCGTCAAATGCACCGAACCACGCGCCACCACCACGCCCGGTGACTGCGCACTGGCCATGCTCGCCGCGCCCAGCAGCAATCCTGCCGTCAACACCCATCGTCCAACCCTCAATGCCACTCCCCCTCCCGGGATGATCAAGAACTGCGGCAATCTTCGAGGCGAAACCCGTGCCGGAACGTCAGGAATGGCACAACAGCCTGGTATACAACGAGTTACGGAAGAATAGCAGATTTGCGTAGGAAGAGAGCCCGTTCACATTCCGGACAGTCGACACGGGCTCGCACCCCCCAATGTGCCCGCCCGGAATAGGATACAAGGAAATCGTTCGTCATCCGAACACGTCCGATCCCAGTGCACTACGGGTAGCCCTTTGCCTTCTCCGCGCCCTCAGAACGCGGGTGGTCGTTCGCCGTACTGCGCCCACTGGTTCGGCGTTTCCCAGACGCGAACGTAGGCCAGGCCGGCAGCCATGGGAGCCGGCAATCGGTCCTTGAGCTCGTCGTGGAACCAGCGGGCCTGGTTCTCGGCGGAGGGTTCGATCACATCGAAGGGAGACAGGTCGTTGATGTTCTCGTGGTCGAGATAATCGGCGAGGGCGCGGAGCTCCTTTTTGATGATGACGAAATCGAAAGCGATCCCGGCGTCATCGAGCTCATCGGACGCGAAGGCGGCCTCCACGACGTAGCGGTGTCCGTGGAGTCGTTCGCACTTCCCCTTGTAGTTGCGGAGGAAGTGAGCCGAGTCGTAGTGGGCCTGTGCGCTGACGATGAACATGGTGCGTCACCTCGTGCGACGTTCGATGGCGAGCAGGGGAATGACCGTGTCTTGGGGCCTGGCAAGGGCGTAGAGGACGGCGTCGGCGACGGCGTCCGGGGACAGCATGTCCTCGGTGCGGGGCAGGCCCGGGGTGCGATCGCGGTCGATGGAGTCCCAGGCGGATGTCGCGGTCGCAGCCGGCTCGATGAGGGTGCTGCGGACGCCCGTGTCGCGGAGCTCCAGGTCGAGCACGGCATGCAGGCCGCGCAGGCCGAACTTGGAGGCTGCGTAGGCGCCGTTGTGCGGCAGCGCGTGTCGGCCGGCGACGGAGCCGATGCTGACGATGTGGCCGGCGTTGCGGTCCAGCATGGCCGGCAGGAACGCGCGAATCATCAGGAACGGCCCGCGGAGGTTGGCGGCCAGCTGCCGATCGAAGCTGGCCACATCCGTTTCGGCGAGGGGTGCCAGATCGAAGGCGCCGGCGCAGTTGACGAGGGCGTGCGGGGGGCCGCCGAAGCCGGCGCGGACGTCGTCGCGCAGGCGCTCGACGGCATCGGCGTCGCTGATGTCGGCGGGCAGCGCAAGCGCGCCGAGGCTGTCGGCTGCGCGCTGCAGGGCGGCCTTGTTCCGGGCGACGACGGCGGTGCGCCAGCCTTCGTGCGTGAGCGCCCGCGCCACGGCGAAGCCGATGCCGCGGGAGGCGCCGGTCACCAGGACGCTCTTCTCAGGTGACGAGGCCATGACCCGCAATCAGACGCAGAAACTCCTCGCGCGTCTTCAGGTCCTCGAGGAACACGCCCTTCATGGCGCTGGTGAGCGTCTTGGAATTCTGCTTTTCCACGCCTCTCATCATCATGCACAGGTGGTACGCTTCTACGATGACCCCGACCCCCTGAGGCCTCAGGACGCCCATCACCGCATCGGCGATCTGCTCCGTCATCCGCTCCTGCACCTGCAGCCGGCGTGCGAATACGTCCACGATGCGCGGCACCTTCGACAAACCCAGAATCCGGCCGTTGGGGATGTAGGCCACGTGCACCTTCCCGAAGAATGGCAGCAGGTGGTGCTCGCACATGGAGTACATCTCGATATCCTTGACGATCACCATGTTGTGGTGATCCTCATCGAAGATGGCGCCGCCGATCACGTCTTCCACCGACATGTCGTACCCGCGCGTGAGCCATCGCAGGCTGTTCTCCACGCGCCGCGGCGTCTGCCTGAGCCCCTGCCGCTCCGGCGTCTCGCCCAGGCGGACCAGCAGTTCGCGCACCAGGTCCTGGAACGATGCCTCGGTCATCGTCGTGTCCATGCCCGCCGCCTCTCCCGTCATCTCGGTCTTCATTCGCCGCTGTACTCCACGTAGTTCCTGGACGTTTCCCACAACACGAGTCGGACGAGTCGCACGTGCTCGGGCAGCGCCGACGATAGCCGCCGCCAGATCGCCACGATCAGGTTCTCCGTCGTCGGCATCACGCCCTCCAGCCAGGCCACGTCCAGGTTCAGGTTCCGGTGGTCCACATCGCTCACGACCCGTTCCTGCACCAGCCGCTTCAGCACCTTCAGGTCCAGGACGTACCCGGTTTCCGGATCGATCTCGCCCTCCACCGTCACATCCAGCTCGTAATTGTGTCCGTGCCAGTTGGGGTTGGAGCAGAGACCGAACACCGAACGATTGCGCTCCGCCGGCCAGTCCTCCCGGGCCAGCCGGTGCGCAGCGCTGAAATGCACGCGACGCGTCACACGTACTCGCGGCATCCGTGCCTCCTTCCACGTCCTGCACTGTCACGACGAGGGGCCTGCACGCAAAAGCTCGCTCCGCTCAACACGGCTCGCAAGCCGGCGCGGCACGTCGCGATCCATTTCGATATGAGAAAACCGGCCCACGATCGCTCGCGGGCCGGCTCTCCGATACGCACCGAGGGTGTTTTTTTGAAGCCCAGTTGTCAATAACTGGTGACCTCTCCGCCCGTTGCCGCCTTCCCCTCGCAGGGCGTGGCGTCCCAGGCAGAAGACAGTCCCGCTTCTTCAGTGTCGGCTCAAAATGAGACCCCTCGGCACGTCACGTCGCTAGTTGAATTTAAAGAGCGTGGTCTCCAGGGGTCAAGCCGTTCGCGGGGCGCCGACGCTGCGCGCTGGCTGCAGGGCGCCGGCGCTGCGCGCCTGCTGCAGGGCGCGGCGCGGCCTTTCGGCCGCGCCGCTTACAGGTGGCAGCTCCCGCGTTCGTGGAGAAAAGTTGCATCCCGGCCGAGCGTCCTACGTCCCGGCGGACGCTTCCAGACTGCGTGCCGTTTGAACGTCCTACTCAGGACGGAGCGTCTGAGGATTGGGCGTCGGCCGGGGACGGAGCGGCGCCCGGAGGGCGTACGCGGCGAAGGGCGGTGCCCTACCGCGGACCGGCGTCGCCAGGAACCCCGCAAGCTGCCACCTGCAGTGGTGGCGGCCGCAGGCCGCCGCCGCGCCCTGCAAGCCACGCCGGGCAAAGCCCGGTGTGGCGCCCCGCCCCGGCGCACCAGCGCCGGGGCCATAAACGGCGAAACGGCCGCTGCATCAGCAACGACCGTTCGCCTGTACCGCGGCGCTCTCCCCGGAAATCCCGCTCGCCGCGGTGACCCCATGTTGTGCCTCTGTCCTGTTGCACGTTCGGTTCCGCGGCATGCCATATTTCCGCAAGTCATTGAAAAACAACGCGTTATCTATATTTTGAGGCCCCGCCCACCCCCCGGATAATGCTTACTTTTTGCGGGATTCCAGCCTTTTCTTTGCAGTTTAGCGCGTTTCCCGGACGGCAAATTGCTGATCACAGCCCGCAGATCGCGGTTCCCCGTCCCCGGATCACAGACTGGGAGCCGCCGGTCATCGGTCGTCGGTCACCGGCCGCCGATCGTCGGTCAACGGTCGACGGTCGTCAGTCGTCCATCGAGAACGGCCTCCCAGGAGAACTCGCCGCGTCCGTTGGGCTGACGGCCGAAGTGGCCGTAGGCCGCGGTGGGTGCGTAGATGGGGCGCAGCAGATCGAGGCCTTCGATGATGCCGCGGGGGGTGAGGTCGAAGCGGGCGCGGATCCATTCTTCGATCTCGGCTTCGGGTGCGCCGGTGCCGAACGTCTCGATACCGACAGCCACGGGTTCCGCCACGCCGATGGCATAGGCGACGCAGACTTCACAGCGGCTGGCGAGGCCGGCCGCGACGACGTTCTTGGCGGCCCAGCGGGCGGCATAGGCCGCGGACCGGTCCACCTTGGACGGGTCCTTGCCGCTGAAAGCGCCACCGCCGTGGCGTGCGGCGCCGCCGTACGTGTCCACGATGATCTTGCGTCCCGTCAGTCCTGTGTCGGTGGCCGGGCCGCCCTCCACGAAGGAGCCGGACGGATTCACCAGCACGCGCCGCTCCCAGTGCTCACCCAGCCGTTCGGCGGGGATGACGGAAGGCACGACCTGCTCCAGCAGGAGTCGCCGGATCTCGTCGGCGGGCGTGCCGGCGGCATGCTGTGTGGACACGACGATCCGCGTGACGTCTTCGGGCCGGCCGTCGGCGTAGAGCAGGGAGACCTGGCTCTTGGCGTCGGGGCCGAGCCAGTCCACGCCCGTCCTGCGGAGCTCGGCGAGCCGGCGGGTGAGTCCGTGCGCCCAGGTGATGGGCGCAGGCATGAGCTCGGGCGTCTCGTCCGTGGCGTAGCCGAACATCATGCCCTGGTCGCCGGCGCCCTGGGCGCGCGGATCGGTGCGATCCACGGCGCGGGCGATCTCGCCGGCCTGGCCGTGCAACCGCACGTCGATCTGCACCGTGTCCGCGGAGAAGCGGTCGTCGTCGCCGTTGTAGCCGATGTCGCGAATGGCACCGCGCACCAGCGTCCGTACGTCGTCCTCCGCCAGCAGCTCCCGCGCCCGCACCTCACCGGCGACGCACACGTAGTTCTGCGTCACGAGCGTCTCACAGGCCACACGCGCATCCGGGTCCCGTTCCAGGTACGCGTCCAGGATGGTGTCGCTGATCCGATCGGCGACCTTGTCCGGGTGGCCCTCCGACACCGATTCGCTCGTCAGAACGTAATCCTGCGGCATTCCTGTGCTCCCTTCAACAAAAAAGCCCGCGCCGGGCAGCTCGGCGACGGGGCGACGGGCGCTTTAGTGCTCTTGTTTAGCGTGGGGCACAAGCTGCCGGATCAAATCCCACGGCCGCCATCGACGCGGCCCTTCAATATTGAAGGACTGCCGGAATCGGTCAAGCGGACTCCGTCAGAACAGTACCGTCCCCAGGCCGGGTTCCGTCTCCCACGCGTCGAACAAATCGGCCGCCTCCAGGCCGTACGGCTCACCTCGGCGGCGCAGCAGGTCCCGCAGCCAGTCCTCCTCCGGCCAGCCCATGCGGTCGAGGTAGAAGCGTTGCAGGGCGAACACGGTGTCGAGCCGGGCACTGACATCCACGACCCGCGCCGGCAGCGTCGAATGGCGGCCGCGCAGGGTGAACACCGGCACGATGTCCCGGTGGGGCGCGGCCGGCTCGACGATGCGGCCCAGCCGTGCCAGTGTGACGGCGTCGCGCACGATCTTGCCGGCGGCCTGATGGTCCGGATGCCGCATGCCGTACGTCCACCCATCGCCCCAGGTCAGCACCGCGTCCGGCCGGACATCGGCGATGACGCGAGCCACCTGGCGGGCCGCATCGGGTGTGGGCACAAGCTGCGTGTCGTGGAAATCCATGAAGCGTGGCTCCGCACCCAGAACGGCGGCGGCCCCCCGGCCGTACTCCATGCGGCGGGCGCCCACTTCCTCCGGTTGCAGATCGGGGAACGCTTGGGTCATCTCGCCACGGGTGAGCCAGAGAAGCACGACGCGATCGCCACGCTCTGCATGTGCGGCAAGGGTACCGGCACAGGCCACCTCATCGTCCGGGTGGGCGAAGCCGACGAGCAGTGTCTTCGTGGTCGTCTCAGAGTTCATGTGCTCCGTCTCGCATCGTATCGCGTCGTGTTCGTGCACTCGGCGGTCGTGGGTCGCCGCCGCGGCCGTCGGTCGGTTGACGGCCCGGCCGGCGGCGGCCATCTTCGCGCGCCATGGAGCTTATTCTCTCGCTGGCGTGCGACAGCGCACGGGTACGGCCCGACGGCAAGGTGGACGTCGCCGGCATCTTCAACGAGTTGTACGCGCCTGGGTTTCCGGCCGCGCAGGCACGCATGAGCGTACTGTTCGTACTGGAATGGAGCCAGACTGAACAGGGGCGCTACGACTTCGTCGCCGACCTCGTCGATGATGAAGGCAGCAAGGTTCTGACCATCGAAGGCCACACGCAGGTCGAGTCGCGACCGGCGGCGCGAGCGCCCGCCCTGACGCGTATCCTGCTGCCGCTCGAGAACGTGGTGTTCCCCCACCCCGGCCGCTACCGGTTCATGCTCAAGGTCGGGGGCCGCGAGCGACCGGCGTTCGCTCTGTTCGTCGGCGAGCAGGTCGCAGAAGGCGCGGATCCCACGGAGAGCGCCAGGGTATAGAGCGTGCGCCGCGACAGGCGCACGCTCTTCAAATGGCCCGCGGAGGCGCCGTGGCAGGATCGAACGGGAAGGAAACGCAGGGGTTGGTGCGCGTCATGTCTGCGCTGTCGGACGAGAACCGGTTCCGCATCGTCGCGTACCTGGCGTCGGCGTCCGCCGAAGTCTCGTGCGGCACCATCGGCAAGGCGCTCGGCCTGTCCCCCTCCCTTCTTTCCCACCACCTGTCGATCCTGGAAGATGCCGGCGTCATCGAGCGCCGCAAGAACGGCCTCTGGACGATGAACGGCCTGCGGCGCTCAGCGCTGGCCGAGCACATCTCGTCCCTCCAGGCGCTGGTGGGCCCCGACGGGACGGATCCCACCCCGCCGGGGTGATCCTCCGCTACTTGCCAGGCAGTCCGGGCTCGGTCATGGGCCGCGGATCCAGCACCTCCTCCAGCTCCTCCTCTCCGATCACGCCCTTCTCGCGTGCCACGTCGCGCACCGTGCGCTTCTGCTTGAACGCCTCCTTCGCGATGGTCGCCGCCGAATCGTAGCCGATGAGCGGGGCCAGCGCCGTGGCCAGGGACGCGTTCTTCTCCAGCAGCTCGCGGCAGCGGTCCTCGTTGGCGACGATGCCGTCCACCGCCTTTTCCGCGAACGCCACCGACACGTTCGCCAGGATGCTGATGGACTGCTCCATGGCGTACGCGATGATCGGCATCATGAGGTTCAGCTCGAAGTAGCCGCCCATGCCGCCGACGGTGATGGTCGTCTGGTTCCCCATGACCTGGGCCGCTGCCATCGTCACCGCCTCGGCCATCACCGGGTTCACCTTGCCCGGCATGATGCTGGACCCCGGCTGCGTCGCGGGCAGGGTGATCTCCGCGATGCCGGCGTTGGGGCCGCTGGCCAGCCAGCGGATGTCGTTGGCGATCTTCATGAGCGACACGGCCAGCGCGTTCAGCGCGCCGTGGGCATACACCACCGTGTCCCGCGATGCCTGCCGCTCGAAATGGTTCGTCGCCTCGCTGAACGCCAGGCCCACCATCGTGCCGATGCGCGCGATGGTCCGGTGCGCGAACTCCGGGTGCGTGTTGATGCCCGTGCCCACCGCCGTGCCACCCAGCGGCAGCTCCGACATGTCCTCGCTGGCCTGCTTGACCCGCCGGATGGAGTGCTCGACCTGGGCCGCGTAGCCGCTGAACTCCTGCCCCAGCCGGATCGGCGTCGCGTCCATCAAATGCGTCCGCCCCGACTTCACGATATGGTCAAAGTCCGCCGCCTTCCTGGTCAGCGAGCCCTGCAGCTGCTCCAGCGCCGGCAACAGGTCCTCGTGGATGGCCACGCGCGCCGCCACCTGCATGGCCGTGGGAATCACGTCATTCGACGACTGCGCCTGGTTCACGTGGTCGTTCGGGTGCACCTGCACCGAGCCGCCACCCAGGTCCACCGCCCGGTGCGCGATCACTTCGTTGGCGTTCATGTTCGTCGAGGTGCCGCTCCCCGTCTGGAAGATGTCCAGCACGAAATGCCGGTCGTGGTCACCGCGAATTACCTCGTCGGCCGCCTGCACGATGAGCTTGCCCCGCTCCTCGTCCAGCAGCCCCAGCTCCATGTTGGTTTCCGCCGCACACCGCTTGATCATGCCCAGCGCCGCGATGAAGCGCCGCGGGAACCGCAGGTCGCTGATGGGGAAGTTCTCCACCGCCCGCTGCGTCTGGGCCCCCCACAGCGCATCCACGGGTACTTTCATCTCACCCAGCGAATCCTTCTCTATTCTGAACTCATCACTCATATCGGCCTCCCCGGATGGGTCGGATGTTCGGCTCACGCCTCGCTTGGCAAGATCCGGGATGCGTCCGGCGGCGTCAACGGCACGGGCCACCCTTCCCTCCCACCACCCACAGATGGCAGGGCGCCGGCGCTGTGCGCCGGCTTGCAGGTGGCAGCTCATCGTTCGCGGTGAGGGCGGAGTGCCGGTTGAGCGCCGGCCTTCGTCGCGTGCGCATCTGTCGCGGCGCGCGGCATCAGGCGGCTTCGGGGTTGGCGCCGGTTCGGTTGCGCGACGATGCCGGCGCCCATGCGTCGCCGGACCGCCGCAGGCTCCGGCGCGCAGCGCCGGAACGCGTACGCCGAAATGGCCGGCGCTCAACGAGAAACACACGGCCGCCGGAAAGCCCGAAGCTGCCACCCGCAGCATTCGCGGCCGCAGGCCGTGAAGACGCCCTGCAAGCCGCCGCGGAGCGGCGGCGCCCTATCGGGGTGGGCGCGATGGTCGCACTTCCACGCGGCTCGGCAGCGTGCGCGACGGAAACGACACCAGGTCCAGCACCACACGGGCGATGTCCTCCGGGCGGATCTTCCAGTCATCGCTGCCGTCCGTCGGGTGTGAAAAGTCGCTGGCGACGCTGCCCGGCATGATGTAGCTGACCCGCACACCGTCGTGCCGGACCTCCTGCATGAGCGCCTCGCTGAAGCCGATCAGCCCGAACTTGCTGGCGTTGTAGGCCGCACCGCCGGGGAACGCGTTCTTGCCGGCAAGGCTGCCGATGTTGATGATCCAGGCGTCGCCGCTCTTCTTCAGGTGTGGCAACGCGGCGTGCGTGCAGTAGAAGACGCCGTTCAGGTTGGTCTCGATGACGGTGCGCCAGCGCTCGGGGCTCAGCGTCTCCACGTCGCCGAACACGCCCACGCCCGCGTTGTTCACCAGGATGTCCAGTCGACCGAAGGCGTCCACGGCACCGGCGATCAGGCGCTCGCAGTCGTCCTGCACGCGTACGTCGCACACCACGCCCAGGGCCCGGCCACCGAAGTCGCTTTCCGCGGCGCGGACGTCGGCCTCTGTGCGTGCGCCGACCACGACGCGTGCCCCTGCATCGTGCAGCGCCTCGGCGATCGCCCGGCCGATGCCTTTCGTGCCGCCGGTCACGACCGCCACCTGGTCCGTCAGATCAGGCATGCCACCCCCTCGTTCCAGAGCTTTCCGGTTCGGCTCGCGTTTGATGCACGCCGCGTTCCGGACAAAGGTAGCAGGTGGCAGGGGGCAGCTGCCGCGTTCGCGGGGGAATCGGGTTGCCGGTCAGAGCGTGGGATTCGTCGGGGGCGCTCTTGAGGCCGCCCGGGCGCTGCGGGCTCCCGGGAGGACGGTGACCTTCGTCGTGAAGCCCGAACACGGCGCCCGCCAGGCCACGTACGCCGCAAAGGCCGGCGCTCGACCCCGAACCTGATTTGGGACGAACCCGGCAAGCTGCCACCTGCAGCCGTCGCGGCCCGCCGCGACGGCGCCCTGCAAGCCCCGCAGCGCGGGGGCCCTGAAAGGGGTGGCCGGGGGGTGGCTCGCGCTACTACGTTTCTCCCATGGATCTTGCGGACAGGGTTGCGCTGGTGACGGGTGGCGCCCGGCGCGTGGGACGGTCGCTGACGCTCGCCCTGGCACGTGGCGGCGCCGACGTCGTGGTCAACTACCTCCATTCCCAGGCGGACGCCCGGCAGACGGTGGCGGAGGTGGAGGCCCTCGGCCGGCGAGGACTCGCGCTGCAGGCCGACGTGTCGTCCCGGCGCCAGGTGACGGCCATGATCGATCGCGTGGGGCAGGAGTTCGGCCGTCTGGATGTCGTGGTGAACAGCGCGTCGATCTTCCGGTCGACGCCGTTCCTCGCCATCGGCGACGAGGACTGGGACCGCGTGCTGGCGGTGAACCTGACGGGGCCGTTCCTGGTCATGCAGGCGTCGGCGGCGCTGCTGGCCGCACACGAGGGCTTGATCGTAAACATGGCGGATCTCTCGGCGCTGCAACCCTGGCCGGGCTTCGCGCATCACAGTGTTTCGAAGGCGGGCCTGGTCCAGCTCACGAGAGTGGCGGCCCGCGCCCTCGGGCCGCGCATACGCGTGAATTGCATCGCTCCTGGAACTGTTTTGCCGCCGGAGGACTATACGCAGGAGCAGATCGCCGATCTGCGGGACCGCACGGCGCTCAAGCGACTGGGCTCCCCGGCGGACGTGGCGCGTGCCCTGCTGTTCCTTGTGGATAGTGACTTCGTGACGGGCGAGGTCGTCGTGCTGGACGGCGGCCGCTCGTTGATGTAGGTGCCTGTGGTCCGGATCCCGAAGCTGAGCAGGAATAAGATCCTGTCGAAGCTGGGCAGGAAGAAGACCATCCTGCTGATCGTGCTGGCGCTCGCGGGTGCGCCCGCGGTGTTCATCCCCACGTTCGCGTTCCTCACCGTTGTGGGCGTGAACGGCGGCTGTCCGTCGATCACCGCGCTGCGCAGCTACCAACCGCCGGAGGCCAGCAAAGTGTTCGCCGCCGACGGCTCGCTGGTGGCCGACATGTCGCCGCAACGGCGCACGCTGGTGGACCTGGACGAGGTGCCGCTGCTGGTCCGCCAGGGAGTCATCGCGGTGGAGGATCGCCGCTTCCGACGGCACGGCGGCGTGGACTACCGCGGCCTGGCCCGGGCCGTCTGGAAGGACGCCACTTCGTTATCGCTGCGCCAGGGCTTCAGTACCATCAGCATGCAGCTGGTCCGGAGCGTGTTCCCCCATCAGCTGCCCATGTCCAGGCGGTTCAGCCGGAAGGTGTGCGAGGTGTACCTCGCGAGCCGGCTGCAGCATGTCATGGACAAGGAACAGATCCTGGGCCTCTACCTGAACCAGGTGTACTTCGGGGATGGGCTCTACGGCATCGAGGCGGCCTCCGAAGGCTACTTCGGCAAGCGCGTCGACGCCCTTTCACCCGGGGAAGCCGCGCTGATCATCGGCCTTATCAAGAACCCGGAAGGCTACAACCCGCGCCGCCACCCCACGGCGGCGATCCAGCGGCGCAACGTGGTGCTGGGCGTCATGGCCCGGGAGGGTGTCATCACGCGCTCCCAGGCGGAGCAGGCCAGCGCGGCGCCGGTGCTGTTGGTGGCGACCGACGAAGCGCGGGGCCGGGCGCCGTACTTCGTTGCCGAGGTACGGCGGGCGCTGCGCGATCGGCTCGGGCCCGACGCCGACGTGCGAGGTTTGCGCGTCTTCACGGGCCTCGACCCCGAGATCCAGCACGCGGCGCAGCGAGCGTTGACGGACCAGATCCGCCGCATCGAGAGCGGCGCATACGGCCGCTATCCACACCCGACCACCACCGCCGCGGACACCCTGGACGGCGCTTCCGCGCTGCTCCAGGGCATGATCGTCGTGCTGGAGCCGAACACCGGGGAGATCCGCGCCCTGGTCGGTGGGCGCGACTTCGCCGAGACGCAGTTCGACCGCGCGTTCCAGGCCAGGCGCCAGCCCGGCTCGGCGTTCAAGCCCTTCGTCTACGCCGCCGCCCTGGAGCGCGGGCTGACGGTGAGCGCCCGGGTCGAGACGTCGCCCGTGCTGGTGGACGACCCCGGCTCACGACCGTGGAACCCGTCCGACCACGTGCCCGACAGCGTGCAGACGCTGTCCATCCACGACGCCCTCGCCAGGTCATCCAACCACGCCGCCGTGCGTGTCGGAGAATGGGCCGGCGTCGACCATGTCGTGTCGCTGGCCCACTCCCTCGGCATCACCACGCCCATCCCACCCTACCCGTCCATCCTGCTCGGCTCGGCGGACGTGGTGCCCGCCGAGCTGGTAGCGGCGTATGCCACGTTCGGGAACGGTGGGTACCGCGTCCAGCCGACGCTCATCACCCGCGTGGAGGACCGGGACGGAACCGTGCTATGGCAGGCGCCCTTGCGCACGCCGTACGTGCTCAATTCCGGCGTCGCCTTTCTGACGCTGACGCTGCTGGAGGACGTGGTCGACGAAGGCACCGGGGCGGCGGTGCGGCGTGACGGCTTCTGGCTGCCCGCCGCGGGCAAGACGGGAACCACGAACAACGGCAAGGACGCCTGGTTCATCGGCATGACGCCGGACCTGGTGGCGGGCGTATGGCTGGGATTCGACAACCCGCAGAACATCATGCCCGGCGCCAGCGGGGGACGCCTGGCGGCGCCGGTCTGGGCGGATCTCATGAGCCAGGTCTACGAGAACCGTCCTCACCCCGCTGCATGGGCGCCACCGTACAACGTCACCAGCGCCGCGATCGACGTGGAATCCGGGTTCCTCGCGACCGCCGCATGTCCCCGCGACGACGTGCGCATCGAGTACTTCCTGCGTGGCACCGAGCCGCAGGAGTACTGCCCGCTCCATCCCGACAACGACCCGCTGCGGCGCCTCCTGCGCCGGCTGCGCGGCATCTTCTGACGAGAAACCCGGCGGCCGGAAGATTCCGACCGCCGGGCGGGTCGATTCGACCAGAGCCGGTCCCGCTATGCCGTCGTCGCCGCGCCAGCTCCCGCTCCCGCCTCCGTTTCCGCCTCGGCACCGCCGTGCGCCAGCCAGCGCTCCGCGTCCAGTGCCGCCATGGCGCCGGTCCCCGCCGCCGAGACCGCCTGCTTGTAGTAATCGTCCATCACGTCCCCGGCCGCGAACACGCCCGGCACCGACGTCTGCGTGCGCCAACCTACGGGCATCTTGATGTAGCCGTTGGGCTTCAGCTCGATCTGACCGCCCAGGAACTCCGTGTTCGGCTTGTGTCCGATGGCCACGAACAACCCCCCGACCTCGATCTCGCTCTCTTCGCCGGTCACCGTGTCCTGGAGACGCAGCCCCGTGATGACGTCGTCGCCCAACACCTCCGTCACCACCCTGTTCCACAAGATCTTCAGCTTCGGATTCTCGAACGCGCGCTGCTGCATGATCTTCGACGCACGCAACTCGTCACGACGATGGATGACGAGCACTTCGCTCGCGAATTTCGTCATGTAGAGCGCGTCTTCCATGGCGCTGTCACCACCACCCACCACCGCCACTACCTGGTTCCGGAAATGCGGCAGCGCACCGTCGCAGACCGCGCACGCCGACACGCCGCCACCCGTCTGCGCCAGCCGCTCCTCGTTCGGCACGCCCAGCCAGCGCGCGTTCGCGCCGGTCGCGATGATCACCGTGTCCGCCTCCACTTCCTGGTCGCCGCTCGATCGGAGCACGAACGGCCGTACCGAGAAGTCCACGTCCACGATGTCTTCCGTCACCACGCGCGTATCGAAGCGCAGCGCCTGCTCCCGGAACGCCGCCATCATGCCCTGGCCCGTCACACCCTCGGGGAAGCCCGGGTAGTTCTCCACCTCCGTCGTGAACATCAGCTGACCGCCGGGTATCATCGTGCGGCTGCCCGCACCCTCGAATACCAGGGGGCGCAGCTCCGCCCGTGCCGCGTAGATCGCAGCCGTCCACGCCGCCGGCCCGGATCCGATGATCACTGTCGTTTCATGTTGCCGATCGCTCATCGTCGATTTGTCTCGTTCCGTTGATGTCCGCGGCAGCAAGCGCCGCATCGCGCTGGCGCCACCGCCCTGCCGTCACTACACTAACACTTGACGCAATCCCTAGCGTGGACCGGAGCCGCATGAACCTTGCTTCACCATCGCCCGCCAGCGACGCGGAGCAGCTGCTCAACTCGCTGACCGGCATCGTCTCCGCGCACGTCGTCGCCGACAATGACGGCAAGATCGTCGAGATCCACATCCTGTCAACGCCCGAAATCCAGGCGAAGCGCGTCGTGCGGAACGTCGAATCCGCCCTCACCGCGGGCCTGGGCATTCAGATCGATCGCCGCATCGTCAGCGTTGCGCAGATCGACGATGCCACCATCGCTACGGCGGAATCCAGGGCGCCGATCATGGAGCGAGAGCTCGACATCGGACCGCGACACGAGCCCTATCAGGACCGCGGCCACCGATTCGAGTTCGTCCGCTACAGCGCACGCCGCGAGATCGCACGTGAAAGCACCTGCGAGGTGGTGCTGCGCTCCGACGAGGTCGAGTTCACCGGTACCGGTTCCGGTTCCGACACGCACCAGGGCCGTGCGCAGGCCGCCGCCCGCGCCGTTTTCGACGCCCTCGCCAACGCCCGCGGCGACCACGAGCTCGCCCTGGAGAACGCCACCATCGTGGAAACCCAGGGCAACAGCTTTGTCCTCGTCGCAGGCCGCGCACTGCTGGGCCGCGAAGGCATCGCCCTCGCCGGCGCCGCCAGGCTCGTGCGCTCCCCCGAGGAAGCGGCCATCCTCGCCGCTCTTCACGCCACTAACCGATGGAGTGATCCCGAGAACGCGTGAATCGCGACAGTCCCGCTCCCCGGTCTCCCCCGGACAACTCCATTGGTCGCCCTCGTCATAGAATCCGGACCCATTGGCCGCGACCCGTTCGCCGACATCGATCGCCGCGTTACCGTGGCCCTCGAAGCCCTGCCCGGAGTCGTCGCCGCCATTGCATGGCTGCGCGAAGCGCCCAACCAGCGCAGCATCTACGTCGCCATGGAGCCGGGTGCCGAGGCGTCCGCCATCCTGCGCGCCACCCGCCGCATCCTGCGCCGTACGGGCGTTTCCATCCCTTCGTCGTGTATTCATATCGCGTCCATCGACGAGCGGTCAGCCCCGTAACGGACGCGTGGCTTCACCACGCAGGAGTCAGGCGGGAATTGTGTGCTGGTCGCCCCAGAGCCGCCGGAGCGAGCCCCAGGCCGTAGAGTCGCGCCTACGCTACTCTGTCGCCGGCGCCACGGATTCGGCGTCTTCCCGGTCCTTGAAGACCTTCAGGTTGGTGGAGTGCCCAGGATTGACCCGGGCGGAAGGGTCGATGGAGTGGATGGCGTGGTTGACGGCTATGGCCGCCTCCGCGAAGCCGGTGGCAATGAGGTCCAGCTTGCCCTGGTAGCGGGCGATGTCGCCCGCGGCAAACACGCCGGGCAGGTTCGTCTGCATGGTGGACGACACCCGGATGGTATTGCGCTCCAGGTCCAGGCCCCAGCCGGCGATGGGCCCCAGGTCCGGCCGGAAGCCGATGAGCGCCAGCACCGCGTCCACTTCCAGATGCTCCGGCTCACCCGTGCGGTTGTCGAAGATGGTAATGCCCGCCACCTGCTCATCGCCATGGATCTCCCGCACTTCGCGGTACGTCAGCAGCTCCATCTCGCCCGCAGCGACCGCTTCGTCCATCAGGCGCATGGAGTGCTTGTGCGCACGAAAGCCTTCCCGGCGATGGATGAGCACCAGCTGCCGCGTCCGGTCCTTGAGGTTGAGTGCCCAGTCCACAGCCGAATCACCACCACCCACGATGAGCACCCGCTGGCCGTCGTAAACGGCCGGGTCTTTCACGTGGTACGCCACACCGTGTCCCAGGAGCCTCTCGTAACCGGGGCAGTTCAGCGTACGCGGTGAAAAGGCGCCCTTGCCGGCGGCGATCAGCACCGCGCGGGTGGGATACCGGGCGCGGTTCGTCACCACGACGAAATCGTTGTCACCGCGTCGGTCGAGCTCCAGCACCTGTTCTTCCAGGCGCACATCAGGCCCGAACTGGAGGCCCTGGCGGATCACGTCCTGCGCCAGGTCGCGACCCAGGATGCGAGGGATGCCCCCCACGTCGTAGATGTACTTCTCCGGGTACAGCGCCATGAGCTGGCCGCCCAGCTCCGGCAGCGAGTCGATGATGCGCGCGCTCACACCCCGCATACCGGCGTAGAAGGCAGCGAACAGGCCCGTTGGACCGCCTCCGATGATCGTCAGATCTCGTTCGGGTTGCATCTTCTCGCTCATGGATTTCCTTCGCCCACCGCCCGCATCCGGGCGGCGGCCCATCCTAGGACGCGTGTCCCGCCCGGCGCAAGGCGCGCAGGGCCGCCCGCGTATAGTCCACGATGGCCCACGCCGCCACCGGCGCCGTCGCCAGCACCACCACGTTTACCGCTCTCGGTGCCGCCAGCAGCAACACCATCGTCAGGAGCTGGAGCACGGTGACCAGCTTGCCGGGCGGCCGCGACGTCACCCGGGGCCGAGCCTCCCGGCTCATCAGCACGAGCCACCCCAGCACGCAATACACGTCACGCGCCAGCAGGATGGCGACCTGCACCGGTCTCAGGGAACCCTCCACCATGAACGTCACCAGCGCCGTGCCCACGAACGCCTTGTCGGCCACGGGATCCAGCACTTCGCCCACCCGGCTGCTCTGCTGGTAGTGCCGCGCGATCCGTCCATCCAGGAAGTCCGCCGCGGCCGCGACCGCTACCAGCGTTCCACGCAGCGCTGCGGACTGGGTCAGCGGGAATACCACGGCGAGGGGCAGCCGGACCAGCGACAGGGCGTTCGGCCAGGTCCAGATCCGCAGGCGCCGCCTCACTCCGCGCCCTCCCGCGCACCGTCCGTGTACAGGCGCGAAGCTCGGTAACGCTCGAGACCGCGTTGCAGCAGAAGCTTGAACAGGATCGCGGCGGGCATGGCAATGAGCAGACCGACAAACCCGAAGAACGCGCCACCCAGGGCCAGCGCCAGAATCACCCACACCGGGTGCAGGCCGATGGCGCCGCCCACGATCTTCGGGCCCGTCACGCTGCCGTCCAGCGCCTGCACCACGACGAAGACCACGACCACCTTCAGCAGCGACACCAGCACGTTGCCGCTCAGCAACGCGATGATGATCGCCGGCACCAGGCTGACCGCCAGACCCAGATAGGGCACCATGTTGAACACGCCCGCCACCGTGCCCACCAGCCCCGCGTAGGGGAAGCCGAGCACCCAGAGTCCCAGCCAGGTCAGGATGCCCACGAGCGCAGCTTCCATCAGCTGGCCGCGCAGGTAACGCGCCAGGAGCGTCTCGTACTCGGTGAAGAAGCTGCCCACCGCCCGCCGGCTGGACCGCGGCACCAGCGCAGCGACCCGCTCGATCAGCAGATCGTAGTCACGGAGCAGATAGAACGTCAGCACCGGTGTCAACACGATGTAGCCCACCACCGTCAGCACGGACGCGAAGCCCCGCCCTACGCCCAGCACCGCCCCCCACGCGTGCTGCACGATCGCCTGCTGCTGCGCCTGCAGGAACTGGATCACACGGTCCGGTGACAGCGACCGCAGCTGGTCCGCCACCACCTGCTCCGGCACCAGTGGCAGACTCAGCTGTCCCGTGCGCAGACGCTCGATCCAGTCCGCGACGTGGGCCAGCGCCTCAGGCGCATGGCGGATCAGCACGCCTGCCTGCTGCGCCAGCGCAGGCACGCCCCAGAAGATGAACAGCGCCAGGAGTCCGAGGCCCGGCAGCGCCAGGCTGCCCACCGCAACCGGTCGCGGCAAACGCCATCGCTCCAGTCGGTCCACCAGCGGGTCCAGAATGAATGCCAGCACGAATGCCAGCACGAACGGCGCCAGCAGCGTGCCCAGGGTGCGAAGCAGCCAGAACGCCACCAGCCCACCACTCGTGCCCACGATGAGCGCATGTTGGCGCGTGCCGGCATACGGGGACAGCATCAGCACCAGCGCGATGTAGAGAAGCAGCGGTGACAGGACGGGCAGCATGGTGTAGAGGAACAGCGCAGCCACGACCAGTGCGATCGCTACGTGGACATGGCGCCAGTCCAGGGTCCGATCGTTCGCGGCCATCACTCCACTCCTTTACCTGTCGGGCAGGCCCAAGCGTCGGCCGGCCGAGCGCAGCACCTGGCGGGCATTGTCGTACGTCAAGGTGCCCAGAGCCTCGTCTAGGGACAGCCAGACGCAGCGCGTGATGCCTTCCTCCACCTGCGGCCGGGTCGCCGTCTCATCGGTGTGCATTAGGAAGAAATGGCAGTACTTGTGCACCAGGTCCCGGCCCCTGCGGAAGAACCAGTCGATCATCGCCAGCTCCTCCCCCAGCTCCAGCGCGCGCAGGCCCGTCTCCTCCCGGACTTCACGCAGCGCCGCCTCGCCCGCCGTCTCGCCCCGCTCCAGGTGACCCTTCGGCAGACCCCAGTTCTCGTACGGATCACGGATCAGAAGGAAGCGGGGACCATCCGGCGTCCGGCGGTACACGACGCCGCCCGCACTGGTCTCCAGATGCACCGGCGGCCGGGCACGACGACGCTGCCCGGGCCGGTCGTCCTGCCCCTGACTACTCACCCTCGCACGTCCGGGCGCACCCGCGCTCGGTCCCATGACCCCGCAATTCCAGACTCAAAATATGTTCAGGTTGATGTACTTCCGCGGGTTGCGCTGGAAGTCCAGCAGCAGGTCCTGAACGAGCTTGTTCGTGAGCACCAGGTTTCCGTACAACGTGGTGTCCTGCAGCAGCATGCCCAGCGTACCCTGGCCGCGTTGTACCCGCTCCGCCACGACGCTCAGGGCCTGGAAGGCGCTGTCAGCGGACATGACCGCGGAGCCCAGATGGCCACTCGCCGTGACCAGGTTCCCCGAGATGCGATCCAGATCCTGCGTGACCTGGTCGACGTTGTTCACGATGGAAGCCAGCTGGCCCTGCGCGATGGCCGCCTCGACCTGCGCAAACGTGCGCTGCGCCGTCGCGGCCGCGGTGTCCAGCGTCTGCGAGGTCGCTGCCAGCTGGTCCGCCACGCGTTTCACCGCCTGTTGCTGGGCCTGCAGCACGCCGGCCAGCTGCCCCGTCACCGTCTGGATGTTCTCCACCGCCTTCCGGATGTTGAGGGCCGTCTGCTCCGTGAAGGCAATGTCCACGCGGTCCGTGATCACCGCGATGTTCTCGGCGATGCGCTCCGCCACCGCCGTCATGCGCGACATGTCCGGCAACGCGTAGCCGGGCAACACCGCCGGGTCCGACGATTCGGCATAGTTGTACAGCGGATACCGGGTGCGTGGGAAGATCTCCGACTGCCAGTCGCCGAAGAACGACTCGGGCGACAGGATCACCACGGGGTCGTCCGGCAGCTGCACACTCTGATCGATGCGCATTTTCACGATGACGCCCACGCCATGTTGCTCCAGCGAGATCTGCTCCACGCGGCCCACCGGCACGCCGCGCAGCTTCACCGCGTTGCCCGTCTGGAGCTGGCCGACCTCCCGGAACCGGGCCTGGATCTCTCGCTTGCCCCGGCCGAAACCGTGGCCCCGCATCCAGATCGTGCCACCCACGATCAGGACCAGGCCGAGGATGATCACGATCCCGACCGAAACATCCGAACGCCGTTTCACGCCGAAGCCTCCTGAACGAGTTCAGGCCGCCCCTCGATGAACCCCCGGACCACCAGATCTTCCACGTTCTGGATCTCGGCCGGCGTGCCCACGAATCGGATCCGGCCGTCGTACAGCATCGCGATGCGGTCGCTCACCCGGTACGCGCTCTTCATGTCATGCGTCACCAGCACGCTGGTCACGTTGAGTTCCTCATCCAGCTTCGTGATCAGGCGGTCGATCACCGCCGCGGTCACCGGGTCCAGCCCGGTGGTCGGCTCGTCGTACAGCAGGTACTTGGGATGCGTGATGATGGCGCGGGCCAGACCGGCGCGCTTGCGCTGACCGCCGGACAACTGGGCCGGGTACTGGTCCGTGTAGCCCTCCAGCTCCACCAGACGCAGCGCTTCCGCCACCCGCTCCGCCATCTCCTCCTCCTTCATCCCCTCGATCCGCCTCAGGCCCATGGTCAGGTTCTCGCCCACCGTCATGGAGTCGAACAGTGCCGCGAACTGGAACACATAGCCCACTCGACGCCGTAGCTCGTAGAGGCGCTCGCGCGCCAGCTCCGTCACCACCTCGCCATCCACCGTCACCCGCCCACGATCCGGTGATAGCAGGCCGACGATCGTCTTCAGCAGTACCGACTTGCCTACGCCCGACGTACCGATCACAGCCAGCGTCTCGCCCTCCCGCACATCCAGCGACACGCCGTCCAGCACGACCTTCTCGCCGAAAGCCTTGTGCACATCTTCCAGCTCGATACTCATAGCAGCGTCATCGCCCAGAAGGCGTCAAGCACGAGGATCATCATGCTACTCGCCACCACCGACCGCGTCGTCGACCGGCCCACCGCCTCCGCACCACCCTCCGTGGTGTAGCCGAAGTAGGAGCCAACCAGGGCGACCGTCAGCCCGAACGATGCCGCCTTGATCAACGAATACGACACGTCGAACGGCTGGAAAAACAGCTTCAGCCCGCGGATGAACTCCGGCGTCGACAGGTCCAGCAGGTTGATGGACGTGACCCAGCCGGCCAAGATGCCCATGGCGTCCGCGAATGCCACCACGATCGGGAACATCACCACCGCGGCCAGGATGCGGGGCACCGCCAGGTAGGCCAACGGGTCGTACGCCAGCGTCTCCAGCGCGTCGATCTGCTCCGTCACCCGCATCGTTCCGAGCTCTGCCGCGATGTTCGCGCCGACGCGCCCCGACAGGGCCAGGCCCGTGAGGACCGGGCCCAGCTCCAGGATCATCGTCTTGCCGACGAGCACGCCCACGAAGTAGAGCGGCACCGCACCGGTGAACGTGTAGGACGCCTGGAGCGCCAGCACGATTCCCGTGAACGCCGCGATGAACAACGCGATCGGCAGGGAATCGACACCCAGTCGGGCCAGCTGAACCATCAACTCGGGCAGCCACGTGCGCGTGTCGGTCGCCGAGCGCCCGACCTGGGCGGCAAACCGGCCGAACCGACCGAACCACGCCGCCCCGTCGACCGCCGTCCGGCCGACCCAGGCGGCCGGAGAACTCCAGCGCGCGTTCATAGCGCGTAACATAGGCGAGCCTCATTCAGACTGTCCACCCTCCACCACGCACCACACGGCCCGGAAGAACGCCCGCGGCGCCCTGCCGGCCCGGCGCATAGCGGAGATCGGACGCCCCCTCCTGGGTTCCGCGGGGCTTGGCTCCGCCGCGGGGACGGCGGGACCGGGACGCTGCGCGCCACTCAACCCAGAGCGGTCGCCCGACGCAGCAGCAAGGACACGCCACCGTCGCGCAGCGCCCGACGGGCACGCCACACGTACAGCAGCTGCACCGACCCGGCCACCAGGAACAGGAGCTGGAGCACGATCCACACCAGGGTCGAATCCCCGGCGCCCAGGAAGAGCGTGGGCACGGGCACGGCCAGCTCCAGAGCTGTCGCCACCAGCATCACGCCGCCCAGGTAACGATCCAGCAATGGCAGCTGGCTGAGCAGGTACAACGCGGAGAAAAGCAGGTACATCAGGATCGACAGAACGGACAGGACACGCCCTGCGCCGAGCAGCCGCTGCCAGTCCGTCGCACCTCCGGCCGCAAGGCCGAGCAGCCCCACGACCGCCGCACACACCACCACGCCCACGCCCAGCCAGCGGGCGCGCGGCCACTGCACGAACACGAATAGCAGCAGCGACGGCAGGGCCACGTGCAGCACCCTGCCGCCGAGATAGCTGCCATCGTAGATCGCCGCCCGCGCGGACCCGAGCGGCCCCGCCCACGCCGGCACCAGGATCGAGCCCAGGGCCGCACCCTCCAGCACCGCGGTGTTCAACGCCAGGGCCACGAACACTACCGCAGCGACCAGCCAACCCGCCAGAATCGGCCTCGGCGCCCCGCGACGCAGTAGGCGCGTCACGGCGCTCGCCTGGACGGCCAGCACCAGCATGACCAGCAGAGTGAAACCTCGCAGGATCGTCAACACTGTCGGCACAGCCGTACCGGAGGAAGAGCCGCTGGAAAGGTCAGCGCTTGGCAGGAAGTCGTCCATCGATGGTGAACACGACGTCCTGATCCGACGGGGAGGAGGGTCCCTCGCCCAGATTCGGCGCCGGGCCCGTCTCCACAATCACCCGCTTCACCACCCGACCCGGATCATTCACCACCACCTCGAACTCCAGCCCCTGCTCCGCCGAGCTCACCACGGTCCGCACTCGCCGCCCCGGACGCTGCTCCCGGTGCCCCGGATTCCGGAACAGTGTCTTCGTCGACTGCCGCCCACTCTCCAGATGGCGAGTGACCTTGACCTGCCCCAGCCAATCCGGCTGGTAGCTGATCGTGTAGTCGAAGCCGCGCTGATCGGCTCCGTGTCCCTCGCGATTGTGACGTGCCATTTCCCGCCTCCCGAGCCTGGCGAACGTCGAACGGCGACAGGTTTGGTAACTTTTGCCACCCCCTCGATCCTGTCAAGTTGCCGCGCCACGCCACACGGCCCAACCGCCGCATCCCGGAAAGCCGCATGGCGTCTCGTCTTTCCAGGCGGCTCCGCCACGCCTGCCCATTCCGCCCTGCCTTCCCGCCCACGGAACATCCCGGCGGATTTCGGCCCGAACCTTGCAACTCGCGAATCCGGCCTGCCAACCGAATCACGGGCGGCCCGCGTGGCGCCAGATTCCACCCGGTGGAGGCTTGACCCGGGACGACACACATGCTAACCTAAGGTCAATCAATCCACACATAGAAACCAACCCGCCCTGCTGCGAGGCTCTGCCTCGCACCCATGATCGCTGAGCATCCTGAGTCCGAACCAGAATCGTGGCATATGGGGAAGCGCGAGGGTGGCCTGCAGGCCACGAGTGCGCAGTGGCGGTGGAACACCATATGGAGTGATACGTGGACATCGCGGAACTGAAGAGTAAGTCGATCGGAGAACTCCACGACATGGCGGAGGAGTTGCAGATCTCCAATTATTCCGGCCTCCGCAAGCAGGACCTCATCTTCCGCATCGAACAGAATCTCCTGGACAGTGACGTCGTGCTGCGCGGCGAAGGGGTCCTGGAAGTGTTGCCCGAGGGATACGGGTTCCTTCGCTCGCAGGACTGGAACTACCTGTACGGGCCGGACGACATCTACGTCAGTCCGTCCCAGATCAAGCGCTTCGATCTGCGCACGGGCGACACGGTCCTGGGCCAGGTGCGCCCGCCGAAGGAGGGCGAGCGCTACCTCGCCCTGCTCAAGGTGGAGACAGTCAACGGCGACGACCCCGATCACGCCAAGCACCGCATCGCCTTCGACAACCTCCGGCCGCGCTATCCCGAAGACCGCATCCAGCTCGAGAACGAGGCCGGCGACCTGTCCACCCGCCTGATGGACCTCATATCGCCGCTGGGCAAAGGCCAGCGCGGCCTCAACGTCTCGCCGCCCAAGGCCGGCAAGACGATCCTGATGCAGAAGATCGCCAACTCGATCCTGGAGAATGAGCCGGACATCCACCTGATCGTGCTGCTCATCGACGAGCGTCCCGAAGAAGTCACGGACATGGAGGAGCACGTCGCCGCCGAGATCATCTCGTCCACGTTCGACGAGCCGGCGGACCGGCACACGCAGGTGGCGGAGATGGTCA
>JARRJS010000014.1:0-38744 GCA_037388885.1 Gemmatimonadota bacterium | reverse complement strand
CCTCCCCCTTCCCCCTCCGCGATTCAGCCATCAGATGATGGTATAGGTTGTAGAAGCCGGCCGCCGCCCCCACAATCGCTCCCACCACCGTGAACAACGGCAACGTCCCCAGCCACCGATCCAACTGCAGCCCACCGAACATGAACAGGGCCGTGCTCAACGCCCAGGTCAGTCCGTGGCCGGCGTAGCGGGCGAAATCCACCATTCCCCCGCGTTCCGTCGGGTCCCGAGGTGTCACCATCAATGCCTGCTCCGGCAAAACAGGCGGTAAGCTATATATTTGTGAAAAATTTCGCAAGCCCTCGCTTGACGCGCGTCGAAGCAGGCGGCTATCTTGCGGAACATCAGGCGCCCCAACGGGTTCCGACGGTCCGGAATGGACCGCGGCGGGTCCTCCGGGGTCGTGACGGTCGGGGCGCCATCATTGTGTTCTGCGCCACGGGCGAGGCGAGATGGAGTCGACGCCGGTACGGCGGATGGACGGTGAGGCGGACGTCGCGCTGCTGGAGCGACTGGGAGAGTCGCGTGCTGCGCTGGAGCGGGAGATCGGGCGTCGAATCGTGGGCCAGAAGGAGATCGTGGACGGCCTGCTGACGGCGTTGCTTGCAGACGGCCACGCGCTATTGGTGGGTGTTCCGGGCCTGGCGAAGACGCTGCTGGTCTCGACGATGGCGGAGGCGCTGGACCTGCGGTTCAGCCGGATCCAGTTCACGCCGGACCTGATGCCGACGGACATCACGGGAACGGAGGTGCTGGAGGAAGACCGGGCGACGGGCCATCGTTCGTTCCGGTTCGTGCGGGGCCCGGTCTTCGCGAACGTGGTGCTGGCGGACGAAATCAACCGGACGCCGCCCAAGACGCAGGCGGCGCTGCTGCAGGCGATGCAGGAGCGGGCGGTGACGGTGGCGGGTGAGACGATGCGGCTGGGTGCGCCGTTCTTCGTGCTGGCGACGCAGAACCCAATCGAGCAGGAGGGGACGTACCCGTTGCCGGAGGCGCAGCTGGACCGGTTCATGCTCGAGCTGCGGATCTCCTATCCGAGCCGGGAGGAGGAGGAGCGGGTGGCGGTGGAGACGACGGCGGGTGCGCAGCCGGATGTGCGGCGGGTGCTGGACGGGGACGCGTTGCTGGAGCTGCAGGCACTGGTGCGTCGTGTACCGGTGCCGAGCTCGCTGGTGGCCTACGCGGTCCGGTTGGTCCGCGCGACGCGTCCGGAGGATGCGGACGCCCTGGCGCTATTTCGCCAGTATGCCAGCTGGGGTGCGGGTCCGCGGGCTTCCCAGTACCTGATCCTGGGAGCGAAGGCGCGGGCCGCCATGGACGGGCGCGGCGTTCCGGATTACGATGACGTACGAGCGGTGGCACCGTCGGTGTTGCGACACCGGGTCGTGCTGAACTTCCAGGCGGAGGCGGACGGCCGCGGGCCGGCGGACGTCATCGACGAGCTTATCCAGACCAGTCGGGCATGGACCTAGATCGAAGTACGGAGCTTGGGGATCGCCCTCCCGGTTCGCGGGACGGGTGCTGATGCTTCTTCTCATCCTCGGTTTCTGCATCGCCCTCGTGCTGTCGGCTCTGTTCTCCATCGCTGAGCTGGCGCTGTTCTCCCTGGGGATCTCCCGAATCCACACCCTCATGGATGCCGGTTTCCGTGGCAGCGGGGCGCTGGTGCGGGCCCGGTCGCAGCCCGGTCGTCTGTTCGTGCTCCTGCGGCTGGGGAACGCGACGTGCGCCGTGGCGGCCGCCGGCCTGGGCGTACTGGTGGGGTTGCGGCTGCTGGGTGGCGTGGGGGTCCTCATCGCCGTCGTCGTGACGGGTCTGCTGATCCTGCTCATCGGCGAGCTGCTGCCGCGGTTGGTCGCGGGTCGGTACAACGTGCGCATCGCGCTGACGGTGGCGCCGCTCTTCCTGGTCTTCATGCGGGTGTTCGGGCCGATCGTGGCCCTGCTGGACTGGGCGCCGGCATCGACACCGGAGCTTGCCGGCAACGGCAACGGTGCAGAAGACGAGATCCGTCAGCTTACGGAGCTGGGAGAGAGCGAAGGCGTAATCGAGGAGCACGAGCGTCAGCTCATCGAGCGGGCGTTCCGGCTGGACGAGACGCAGGTCTGGGACATCATGACGCCACGGGTCGACGTCTTCGCATGGCCGGACTCGCTGACCTTGGCGGAGATCGCGACGCAGTTCGGCACGGTCCCCTACTCGCGCGTGCCCGTGTACGGTGAATCCATCGATCAGGTGACGGGCGTGCTGTACCTGCGCGATGCCTACCAGGCGCTGATCACCGGGCAACGTGACATTCCGCTGCGGGAGCTCGCCCGGCAGCCGCTGATCGTGCCGGGCTCGCTCAACCTCACGCGTCTGCTGCGAGACTTCCAGCAGCGGCGCATCCACCTGGCGCTGGTGGTGGACGAGTACGGCGGCACGGACGGGCTGGTCACGCTCGAGGATGTCATCGAAGAGCTGGTGGGCGAGATCGTGGACGAGACGGATGTCGCGGAGGAGTCCATCACGCGCATCTCCCGCAACGAGATCCTGGCGGAAGGCGACACGGACCTGCGGGAGATCAACCATATCTTCAACACGTCGTTCCCACTGCTGGAGCACCGCTCCCTGAACGGCTTCCTGCTGGAAGAGCTGGGGCACGTGCCGGCCGTGGGCGAGAGCCTGGAAGCCAGCGGCATCCGGATCGAGGTCACCGATGCGTCGGAGACGCAGGTGCTGCGTGCACGCCTGACCCGTCACTCCCCGCCGACGGAGCCCATGGGCTGGCCGGCTCAGGAGGAACGGGAAGAAGCGGACTCGCCTCCCCAAGCGCCTTCCTCCCCCCGGGAGGCGGACGGATCGTGAGCGCCACACCCGACATCCAGGACATCCTGGAAGCACGTGAGCGCATCCGTCCCGTCGTCCGCAACACACCGCTCCAGCACTCCCCCTGGCTGTCGGAGCGCGCGGGTTGCCCGGTCTTCCTGAAGCTGGAGTGCTGGCAGCGGACGGGCTCGTTCAAGCTGCGCGGTGCGTACAATGCCGTCGTCCAGCTGGACGCGCCATCCCGGGCGCGCGGCCTGGTGACGGCGTCGGCGGGCAATCATGGGCAGGGCGTTGCGCTGACGGCGCGGGAGCTGGGCATCCCGGTGCACATCTTCGTTCCCGACAGTGCGCCGGAGACCAAGAAGGCGCGCATCCGGCAATACGGCGCGAAGCTGCACACGGTGCCCGGCATCTACGACGACGCGGCCGCCGCCGCCCGGGCGTTCGCGGATGCCGAGGGGGCGTACCACCTGCACCCGTTCGCGGACCCGGAGGTGGTGGCGGGTCAGGGCACGGTGGGTGTGGAGATCGTCGAAGCGTTGGCGCGCGTCCGCACGGTGCTGGTGCCCGTGGGGGGCGGCGGGCTGATCAGCGGTGTGGGTCTTGCCCTCAAGACGCTCACCGGTGGTGCCGCCCGCGTCATCGGCGTGCAGAGCGACGCAACGCCCGCCATGCACGCGGCGTTCCAGGCCGGACACGTGGTACCGACGCCCATGAGCGACACCCTCGCCGACGGGCTGTCCGGTGAGACGGAAACGGTCAGCTTCGAACGGGCGCGCCGCGTCACCGACGACATGATCCTGGTGGAGGAACGCGGCATCGCGCCGGCCATCCGGGATCTGTACGTTCATGACGGCCTGATCGCGGAAGGCTCCGGCGCGGTCGGTGTCGCGGCCATCCGGGACGGCGTTGTCGAACCGGACGGCCCCGCGGTCGTGATCATCAGTGGCGGCAACATCGACGCCGCCACCCTGGCTCGTATCCTCGGCTCCTGAATGGCGCACATCATACCGTTGAACGGCAAGACGCCGAAGATCCATCCGTCGGCGTTCGTCGCGCCCACCGCCGTGATCATCGGCGACGTGGAGGTGGGCCCCGAGGCCAGCATCTGGTTCGGCGCCGTGCTGCGCGGCGACCATCCCGAGGTGGGCATTCGCATCGGCGCCCGCACGAGCATCCAGGACAACTGCGTGCTGCACGTCAGCGACAACGGCCCCACCCTCGTGGGCGACAGCGTGACCGTCGGACACGGCGCCAAGTTCGAGAGCTGTGAGATTCGCCGCGGAGCCCTCATCGGCATGAACGCGGTGCTGCTGCACCGGGTCGTTATCGGCGAGGGGGCGCTGGTGGCGGCGCTCAGCGTCGTGCCCGACGACATGGAGGTCCCGCCGCGCATGCTGGCCGCCGGCGCGCCAGCCACGCTTCGCAAGGAGCTCGCGGGCGGATCCGCCCGCTGGCTCGAAGGCAGTGCCGACCACTACGTCGAGCTGGCGCGGCGCTACCTCGAGCAGGGGGTTGGCAAGCCGTGAGCGACGACGCCCCGGGCACGGACCAGCCCGAGCCCGAACCCGAGCCGCGCGATCACGCCGAGGCAGGCAGCCCGGCCGGTGACGAGCGCCCGACCCCTTCGGGTCCGGGCGCCGAGGGAAATACGCCGGACGCCGACGACCAGGGCCGGACCTCTAACGGCCGGAGGACCGACGGGGACCGGACGCCTCCACCTCGACCCTCCGACGGTTACGTGTGCGACATCTGCGGCTCGCCCATGCTGGAGCGTCACTGCAAGATCCTGTGCCCCATCTGCGGATACCAGCGGGACTGCTCCGACCCCTGAAGAACCGGCAGCGGAGCCTCGGGGCCCGAACTTCGCCCCCGGTGCCTCATCGCCCGAGCCTGCGGCGCCCCCAACTCACCTCAGCCGGCCTCCGCCCCCGCCCCCGCCTGCCTCACCCGGGCAACACCAGCGACAGGTACCATGCGATGAGCGCGTGCCCCCAGACGTAGGCCACGGCGCCTCCCATGGCGAGGAACGTACCCAGCGGGAGGTACGTGCCCAGGACACGCAGCCGCCCTTTCAGCGACATGAGCGGCACGCCGATCACCAACCCGAACACCGAGCCCAGCATGATGGTGAGGATGGCGCCGCTCAGGCCGACGAACGCGCCGACCATGGCCATCATGTGGATGTCGCCCACGCCGAGCGCCGGTTTCCGGAACGCCGCCTCGCCGCCCAGCTTCACGATCCACATGAACCCGTAGGCGACGGCCGCTCCGATCAGGGCGGTGAGGAAGCTGATACCCCCGGGCACCAGGGCGAGGCCGAGGCCGGCGACGGCACCCAGCAGGGACAGCTGGTCGGGAATGATGCGGTGGCGGGCATCGAGGATTGCAATGCCCAGAAGCAGCGAAAGGAACACGCCCCCACGGATCGCTTCCAGCGATGGACCGCTGCGCAGCGCCATGGCGAGCCAGAGCAGAGCGGTTACCAACTCCACGAGGGGGTACTGAACGGAGATGCGGGCGCCGCAGTGCCGGCAGCGGCCGCGCAGGACCAGCCAGCTGACGATGGGGATGTTGTCATACCACGCGATGGCGGCCTCGCAGGCGGGGCAGCGCGAACGCGGTCGCACGACGGAGAGTCCTTCAGGCCAGCGGTAGATGCACACGTTCAGAAAGGACCCGACCGCAGCACCCACGGCCGTAACGTAGACGGTGAACCATAGTTGCGTCACGGCGTCGCCTTCCGTGTCATCAGGTATAACAGGATGCCCGCGGCCACGGCCACATTCAGGGATTCCGCCGCGCGCATGGGGATGGCCACCCGGAACGCCACACCGGCCGCCACCTCGGGGCTCAGGCCGGCGCCCTCGTTGCCCACGACCAGGGCCAGCCGCTCGGGAACGGCGACCGCGTCCACCGGCGTTCCGCCCGCATCGGCCCCCAGCAGCGTGAAACCTCGCTGCCTGGCCCACGACAGGAGCGCCTCGGGCACCGTTTGCATGATCGGCACGCGAAAACACGTTCCCGCAGTGGCCCGTACGGCCTTCGGATTCCAGGGGTCCACGGTCCCCGGCAAGGCAACCACCGCGGCCGCGCCGAATGCCGCGGCGGTACGCAGCAGCGTGCCGAAATTGCCCGGGTCCTGCACCCCATCCAGCACCAGTGCCGGTCCGCCCTCGCGTCCCACGTCCGACAGCTCCGCGTGCGGGACCGGCGCCACCACCAGCACGCCCTGTGGTGTTTCCGTGTCCGCCAGCCGCGCAAGCTCCCCATCACCCACGCGCCGCAGCGCCGGGCCGTGCAGTGCCCGCGCCAGGCGACGACCCCGCTCCGTCTCTTCCAGCGTCGGCGACACGAGCGCCAGCTCGGGTACCAGCCCGGCGCCCAGCAGCTCCTCCACGACACGCACGCCCTCGGCGACGAACCGGCCTTCTCGCTCGCGCACCTTGCGTCGAGCCAGGCTCTGGACCAGCCGCTCTTCCGCCCTGCTCAGCATCGCGTCCACGGGAGATGTGAACCGTCCGGAATCATGCGCGCTCGGCTCGGGGACGAGCCCGCCGGGGCGCGCCGGAGACGAGGCAACCTGAATCGGCCACGTCGCGGCGTCAACTCCGATGGTGCGGCGGTGGACGCACGCCGTACCTTACGGAGGCGGGCAGGAGCGGAACCCGGGCGACAGGAGACGACGACGTGGCATTCCCCGTTGCACTCACCATAGCGGGCAGCGACAGCGGCGGCGGCGCCGGCATCCAGGCGGACCTCAAGACATTTCAGGCGTTCGGTGTCTTCGGCACCTCCGCCCTCACGGCGGTCACCTCCCAGAACACCGTGGGCGTCTACGGGGTGCATGCGGTGCCCGCCCGCGACGTGCGCAGACAGATCGAAGTCGTGGTGGAAGACCTGCAGCCGGCGGCCTGCAAAACGGGCATGCTGGCCTCCGCCGAGCTGGTGGAAACCGTCGCGGGCGCCATCCAGGCCACGGGCCTGCGCAACTACGTCCTGGACCCGGTCACGGTGGCGACCAGCGGCGATCGGCTGCTGGACCGGGACGCCGAAGCAGCCGTACTGGACCTGCTGCTGCCGTTGTGCACACTTGTGACGCCCAACCTGCAGGAAGCGGAGCTGCTGGCGGGCGGCAGGGCGTCGGACGAGACGGGCATGCGTCGGCTGGCGGAGGAGCTGGCGAGCCGCGGTGCCGCCGCGGTCCTGGTGAAAGGCGGCCACCTGGAGGGCACGGACGTCGTGGACGTGCTGTTCGACGGCGAAGCGTTCCAGTCGTGGCGGCGCCCGAAGCTGGACACCACCGGCACGCACGGAACCGGGTGCACGTTGTCGGCGGCGATCGCTGCGGGCCTGGCCCGCGGCTGGCCGCTGGCGGCGGCCGTTGAAGCGGCCCTCGATTTCACGCACCGGGCCATCGCGGAAGCCCCCGATCTGGGCCGGGGACACGGACCGCTGAACCACTGGGTGGAGGTACACGGTCCCGAGCACTGAATCCCGCATCCCTCACGCCGCCGGCTTCACGACATCAGTTCCGCTGATCCGTCACCCACCAACGGGCCAGGTTCACCAGGGCACCGCGGCTGTCCATGGTCGCGCCCTGGAGCCGGTCGCGCACCAGCAGCACCTGTGGCTGGTAGTACAGGAACGTCCACGGCTCCTCGTCGCGCAGGATGCGCTGCAGGCGGTGCCAGAGCGGAAGGGCCTTGTCGCGATCCTCGATGAGGTTCGCCGCATCCAGCAGGCTGTCCACCGCTGCGTTCCGGTACGAGGCGAATTGGTACGGTCCGCTCATCTCGGCGGAATGGAACTGGTTGCGCAGGTTGAGCCGGAAATCGCCGTCCCAGCCGAAGACGAACGCGTCGAATCGACGATCGGGAGAGGTCACGTCAGCGATGAGCGTCGTCCCTTCCACCGGCTGCGTGGTAACGCCGACACCTACCGCGGCCAGGTCGCCGCGGATCAGCTCCGCGATGTCCCGGTTCACCGAGTTGTTCGCGACGACCTTGAGCTCGATGCGGAACGGCTTTCCTGCCGCGTTCTCGACGATGCCGTCCCCATCCCGATCCCGGTACCCGGCGGCTGCGAGCAGTGCCCGGGCGCTGTCCGGGTCGTACGGCAGCGGCGCCAGGTCGTGATCGAACGCCCAGTGCCACGGCATCACGGGCCCCACCGCCACCTGGCCGAACCCGTCACGGAACGCGTCCACCATGGCCTGACGGTTGATTGCCATGGTCAGAGCCCGGCGGACGCGGGCGTCGTTCAAGGGCGGTCGCCGACCGTTCCAGCCCACGAAGGCGTACCGTCGCGACGGATACTCCACCAGGTGCACGCCGTCGGCGGCACTGGCCTTCCGCACCGCGCTCATGGGCGGCGTCAACGCCACATCGACATCGCCCGTCTGGACTTCTGCAACCTGCGTGATGTTCTCCGGCACGACACGCCATACGAAGCGGTCCAGGTACGGCCGGCCGCCCAGCGCCTTCGGAAAGTCGGGGTTCGCCTCGAACACCCACCGGTCGTCGGCTCTGTGGGAGACATAGCGGAACGGCCCGTTCCCCACCGGAGCCAGGTTGAACGCCGCTTGCCGAAGCCGGTCGGGCGGGATCGTGTCCAGTAGGTGCTTGGGCGCGATGGGCGTGAACGGCAGCCCCGCCAAAGGCTCGGCGTGCGGCTTGAAACGGAAGCGCACGGTGAACGAGTCCAGCACCTGGACGCCCTGCCAGTACTGGAAATACTCGCTGTTGGGGAACGCCGTGGCCGGGTCCTTCGCCCGCTCGTACGTGAACGCCACGTCGTACGCCGTCGTCGGCTGCCCATCCTGCCAGCGCACGTCGTGCCGGAGATGGAACACGACGCCGGTGTCGCCGGTCATCTCCCACGACTCCGCCAGGTACGGCTCGTAGCCCAATTGCGCATCGTAGCGGATCAGCGGCATGAACAGCGCGAACCTGAGGACCTGGTCCGCCCACGCCTCCGACGACACCAGCGGGTTCAACCCGTTCAGGTCCGACGGTCCGGCCACCACCGCCGTGCCGCCGTACCGCGCCGGCTCGTGGGCTTCCGCGTGCTTCGTCGGCCCGCTGCACCCTGACGCCAGGGCGGCCAGCAGAGCAACGCATGCGACGACCATCCGGCCGTTCGGCGGCCGGTCATCCGATCCTTTTCGGCGTTCGAGAGGCATGACTGGGTTTCTCGGGGGCAGCCGGGCAAAGACAATCTGTAAGGGAAGTCCCATCAAGATCATGCCCGCCGCTGCGTACCGCAAGAAAAGCCGATGGACGACGTCAGCGTGTGTCGCCTCCGGCCCCGCTATCATCGGCCAGCCGGCGAAGGAAGCCGCGCACCAGTCTGCCGAAACGGTCGGCGGCTTCGGCCCCTGCCGCGACGACCTCCTCGTGATCCAGGGCTCCGGGCGTGAGCCCGGCCGCCGGGTTCGTGATCAGGGCAATACCGAGCACACGCATGTCCAGGGACCGGGCAGCCAGCACCTCCGGCACCGTGCTCATGCCCACCGCGTCCGCGAAACGTGTCAGCATGCGCACCTCCGCCCGCGTCTCGTAGCTCGGCCCGGTCAGTGCACAGTAGACGCCCTGCCGCAAGCGGATGCGCTCGGTCCGAGCCACGTCCTGCGCGATACGTCGAAGATCCCGATCATACGGCGCCGCCATGTCCGGGAAACGCGGCTCGCCTGCGGACACAGGCCCGATGAGCGGGTTGCGGCCCATAAGGTTCACGTGATCGCTCAGCAGCATCAGGTCCCCGGCCCGGAAGTGCGGATTCAATCCGCCCGCTGCGCACGTGACCAGGAGCGTACGTGCGCCCAGCGCCGCGACCGTCCGCACGGGGCGCACCACATCAGCCGCCGCGTGCCCTTCGTAGAGATGGTAGCGGCCCTGCATGACCGCGCACGCAACGCCCTCCAGTCGCCCCACCACCAGCAGCCCCCGGTGTCCCTCCACCGTGGGAGCCGCGAAGCCGGGAATGTCGTCGTACGGGATGCGCACGGCGTCCGTTACCTCATCGGCCAGGCCGCCGAGTCCGGACCCGAGAACGACGATGACCTGCGGCGCCTCCCGGATCCGGCCGGCCACGTGTTGCGCTGCGGCGGCGACGTCGTCCGCCGGTTGCCCACGTTGTTGCCCCACGGCCCGGGGCGACGAGGCCGCCGTGTCGGAAGCGCGACCGTCGGGCATCTCCGGCATCAGATCAACATACCCGCGATGGTGGCCGTCATGAACGCGGCGATGGTGCCGGCGATCATGGCCCGCAGCCCCAGGCGAGACAGGTCCGAGCGGCGCGACGGCGCGATGCCGCCGATGCCACCGATCTGGATGGCGATAGACGAGAAGTTGGCGAAACCGCACAGGGCATACGTGGCGATGATCACGGACCGGGGCGACAGGCTGGCGCCGCTGGCCAGCAGGTGCTGAAGCTGCAGGTACGCCACGAATTCGTTAACCACCGTCTTCACACCGAGCAGCGATCCAACGGTGGTCGCGTCGTGCCAGGGCACGCCCATGATCCAGGCCACGGGAGCCAGGATCCAGCCCAGCAGATGCTCCAGCGTCAGGTTCTGCCCGGCGTGCAACACGCCATGAGCCTGCAGCCAGCCGGTGAGGCCCACGACGCCCGTCGCCCAGCCCAGCAGAGCATTCAACAGGGCGATGAGCGCGATGAACGCCAGCAACATGGCGCCCACGTTCAGGGCGAGACGCAGCCCGTCGCCGGCCCCGCGCGCCGCCGCATCGATCACGTTCGCATCTTCCGAAGCCACGGACACCCGCAGTGTTGTAGCCGTCACCGCCTCGTCGTGCTCCGGGTACATCAACTTCGCCACGACCAGGGCGGCCGGCGCAGACATGACGCTGGCAGCCAGCAGGTGCCCCGCGATGTCTGGGAAATAGGCGACCAGCATGCCCACGTACGCCGCCATCACCCCGCCCGCCACGGTGGCGAAACCTGCCGTCATCACCGCCATCAGCTCCGACATGGTCATCTTCTCGATGAAGGGCTTGATGAGGAGCGGTGCCTCCGTCTGGCCCACGAAGATGTTGCCGGCCGTGGACAGCGTTTCGGCCCCCGACGTGTGCATGGTGCGCATCATGACCCACGCCGCACCCTTCACCACCGCCTGCATGATGCCCAGGTAGTACATCAACGTCATGAGCGACGAGAAGAAGATGATCGTGGGCAACACGTTGAAGGCGAACGATGCCCCGGCCTGCGCCACGTGTCCGGCCACCACCTGGACCGGCCCGCTGGTGCCTGACACGCCCGCGCCCACCGGGATGTTGTCGAACACCAGGTTCCCGAACAGGAAACGCGCCCCGTCAACGGTGAAACCGAGCAGCGCCACGATCACATCGTTCATGCCGCTGAAGATCATGGCGCCCACGGCCGTCTTCAGGATGAACACCGCGAAGGCGAGCTGAAGCCCCACTCCCCACAGGACGACACGCCATTGCACGGTCCGGCGGTCCACACTGAGCGCCCAGGCGATCAGGAGGAGCACCACGAGGCCGAGCACCGAGACCAACCGCTCGTGCAACGGCGTGTGTACCTGCTCGCGGGCCTGTCGCACCCGCTCTGCGGCCGACGGCGTCTGAGTCTGCGCCCCGGCCGTCGGGGTCTGAGCCTGCGCTTCGGCCGAGGTCGTTCCAGCCGGCATCACGGCCGCCGAAGTGTCCGAGGCGGGTTCCTGCGCCACGCTCCTTACTGCGCCCGTGACCAGCAACACCGCCGTCAATGCCCACAACCCGTACAGCCCCCACCTCATACGTCCGCCTGCCAACATGTCATCACCCTTGCCAGGAGCCGCCCGGCGGCGGCCCGTGTTGGAGTTGTCCCCTCGCCTTCCTCGCCGCCACATGCTCCGGCCGCTCGAACAGCCGGATCAGCAACACGCCCGCGGCGAAGCCGCCCACGTGTGCCCAGAACGCCACCCCTCCACCCGCAGCCGGCGTGGTGGCGCCCGACAGCACCTGGATCAGCAGCCACTCCAGCAGGACGGCCCATGCGGGAATGGCGAAGATGCGTATGAACAAGAAGAAGAAGAACAGCGTGTGTATGCGGACCCGGGGATACAGCAGGAGATAAGCGCCCATGACCCCGCTGATGGCGCCGGACGCCCCGATCGTCGGAATCATCGAGCTCGTCGCCGACAGCACGTGCGCGCCGCCAGCGAGCAGACCCGTGAACAGGTAGAAGACCACGTAACGCAGATGGCCCATGGAGTCTTCGATGTTGTTCCCGAAAATCCATAGAAACCACATGTTGCCGATCAGATGTAGCCAGCTTCCGTGCAGGAACATGCTGGTGAACAGCGTCGCCCACGTCAGGCCGCCGAACTGGCAGACGTAGCCGGGCCCCAGCTGGATCCCCTTGAAGCCTCCGGTCGCGCCCGTCAGCTCGGCCGGGATCGTACCGTAGGTGCATACCGCCTGACGCAGCAGGTGGGCATTGGCGCCCGCGCCTTCCACGGCCAGCCACACCAGCACATTCACGGCGATGATGAACACCGTTACGAACGGCGTCGTATCGGTCGGATTCTCGTCGCGAAGTGGAAACACGAGGCGGATTGTGACACGGTGGGCCGGTCACGGCAAGTCGGGTCCGGGGCGCCGGGCGCCGCGGACCGGACCGGGCCGATCGGCTGACCACCGGGGCGAGCCGTGTCGGGCCGGCCGACACCCGACCGGTGCGGAGTCCGGGTAGCGATCCGTTGCCATGCCGACTACAATGCCTTCCCCATGAGCCTCATCCACTTCTACAGGGCGCCCGGCCTCGGGGCCGCGGCACGGTCAGCGCTTCTTCGGCAGCTACGCAAGAGTGTCTCGGAGCGGATCCGGGACATTGCAACCGAATACTGCTTCAACATCGATGCTGAAAGTCCGCTGGCTGAGGCGGAGTCGCAGGCGCTGGCATGGCTCCTCGCCGAGACGTTCGAGCCGCACGGTCTGGCCCGTGAGAGCTTCCTGGCCGGCCGGGAGGGAACGTTGGTGGAAGTGGGGCCGCGCCTCAGCTTCTCCACCGCCTGGTCCACCAATGCAACGGCCATCTTCCAGGCGTGTGGTCTCGGTGGCATCCGGCGTATCGAGCGCTCCCGCCGCTACCTCGTCGAGACGAACGCACCGTTGAGCGAGGACGAGCTGGTCGCGCTCCTGGAGGCCGTACACGACCGCATGACGGAGTGCCGGTACCTGGAGCCCCTGGACTCCTTCGACCCGGGCGTGGAGCCGGAGCCGGTGGTGCACGTCCCGGTCGTGGCGGAGGGGCGGGCGGCGTTGGAGCGGATGAACAGGGAGAAGGGCCTGGCCTTTGACGACCGGGACCTGGATTACTACACGCAACTCTTCCAGGCTCGCCTGGGCCGCGATCCCACAAACGTGGAGCTGTTCGACATCGCCCAATCCAACAGCGAGCATTCCCGCCACTGGTTCTTCAAGGGGCGCCTGGTCATCGACGGGGAGGAGGTTCCCGAGCACCTCATGGCCCTCATCCAGGCCCCATGGAAGGCGCATCCGAACAACTCGACCATCGCGTTCAGGGACAACTCCAGCGCCATCAGGGGCTACCGGATCCGCACCATCACGCCAGCCCACCCGGGAGCGCCGGTTCCGTTCACGAAGGCGGAGCTGGACCACGACGTCATCTTCACAGCCGAAACCCACAACTTCCCGTCGGGCGTAGCCCCCTTCCCCGGCGCCGAGACGGGCACGGGAGGCCGCATCCGGGATGTGCACGCCACCGGGCGCGGCGCGCTGGTGGTGGCCGGCACGGCAGCCTACTGCGTGGGCAATCTGCGTATCCCGGGCTATCCCCTGCCCTGGGAAGACCCGCACTTCCGCTACCCCGCCAATCTGGCGTCGCCGCTGCAGATCGAGATCCACGCGTCGAACGGCGCCTCCGACTACGGGAACAAGTTCGGTGAGCCCGTCATCACCGGGTACACCCGGGCCTTCGGGCAGCGGCTCCCGAACGGTGAGCGGCGTGAGTGGATCAAGCCGATCATGTTCAGTGGCGGGATCGGTCAACTGGACGCACGACACCGTGAGAAGGGTGAGTCCGAGCCGAGCATGTGGGTGGTCAAGATCGGTGGGCCGGCGTACCGCATCGGCATGGGCGGCGGCGCCGCTTCGAGCATGGTCCAGGGCGAGAATGTGGCGGAGCTGGATTTCAACGCCGTCCAGCGCGGCGACGCCGAGATGGAGCAGAAGGTGAACCGGGTCATCCGGGCCTGCGTCGAGCTCGGGGATGAGAACCCCATCGTCAGCATCCACGACCAGGGCGCCGGTGGCAACTGCAACGTGCTCAAGGAGATCGTGGACCCGGCCGGCGCCCGCATCGAGGTCCGGGCCATCCCCCTGGGTGACGAGACCCTGTCGGTACTGGAGATCTGGGGCGCCGAGTACCAGGAACAGGACGCTCTTCTGCTGCGCCCCGCGGATGAACACCGTTTTCGGCAGCTCTGTGAGCGGGAGAACGTTCCGGTGGCGTTCGTCGGCCGCGTGACGGGCGACGGGCGCATCGTCGTGTGGGACGAACGCGACGGATCCACGCCGGTGAACCTGGACCTGGAAGACGTACTGGGGGACATGCCGCGCAAGACGTTCCAGCTCGAACGGTTGGAACCGGACCTCGCCCCCCTCGCCCTGCCCCCGGAGTTGACCGTGCCGGCCGCACTCGACCGGGTCCTGCGCCTCCTGTCCGTGGGCTCGAAACGGTTCCTCACCACCAAGGTGGACCGCAGCGTGACAGGGCTCGTGGCCCGGCAGCAGTGCGCGGGCCCTCTCCAGCTCACCGTGGCGGATGTGGCCGTCATTGCGCAGAGCCATTTCGGCACCACGGGTGCCGCCACCGCCATCGGCGAGCAGCCCATCAAGGGCCTCATCGACCCGGCCGCCATGGCCCGCATGAGCGTAGGCGAGGCTCTGACAAACCTGGTCTGGGCACGGGTCAGTGCCCTGGAGGACGTGCGCTGCTCAGCCAACTGGATGTGGGCGGCGAAGCTGCCCGGCGAGGGCGCCGCGCTCTACGATGCGGCCGTGGCTTTGCGCGACGTGCTGCAGGAGCTGGGTGCCGCCGTGGATGGCGGCAAGGACTCCATCTCCATGGCCGCCCTTGCACCGGGAAACGACGGCGACGACGAGGTGGTGAAAGCCCCGGGCTCCCTGGTGGTGTCGGCTTACGTCACATGCCCGGACATCACGAAGACCGTCACACCGGACCTGGAGCGGCCGGGCACAGGCCGAATCCTATACGTGGACCTGGCCGTCGGCCAGCACCGTATGGGCGGCTCCGCGCTGGCCCAGGTCTTCGAGCAGCTCGGAAACGAGACTCCGGACCTGGAGGATGCCGGGCTCCTGAAACGCGCCTTCGGCGTCGTCCAGGATCTCCTCGACGAGGGCAGGATCACCGCTGGCCACGACCGCAGCGACGGCGGGCTCGTCACCACGCTGCTGGAGATGGCCTTCGCCGGCAACTTGGGTCTGGATGTGGAGCTGGACCCCGTCGTTGCCGACCCTCCCGTGCCCGACGGCGTCGACTTTCTGCCGCTCCTCTTCGCCGAAGAGCTGGGGCTCGTGCTGGAGGTGGATGAGGCCGACGAGGCGCGCGTGCTGGCGATGTTCGACGAGGCCGACGTGCCGTGCCGAGCCATCGGCCGCACCCGGAAGGACTCGGCTGTCCGGATCCGTTACCGGAACGTCGTCGTGCTCGACGACGACCTGCGGGACCTGCGCGACCTGTGGGAGGCTACCTCCTTCCAGCTGGACCGCCTCCAGGCGAACCCCGACTTCGTGGACGAAGAGGAGGCCGGGCTCCGGGACCGGACCGCTCCGCCGTTCGAGCTCTCCTTCGAGCCGGCGCCGACCAACCCGGCGATCCTCGCCGCCGAGAAGAAGATGCCCGTGGCTATCATCCGGGAAGAAGGCAGCAACGGCGACCGGGAGATGGCCTCGGCGTTCTATCAGGCGGGCTTCGAGCCGTGGGACGTGGTCATGTCCGACCTGGTCTCAGGCCGGATTGGCCTCGACCGGTTCCGGGGCGTCGCCTTCGTGGGCGGGTTCTCCTACGCCGACGTTCTGGACGCGTCCAAGGGCTGGGCGGGCGTCATCCGCTTCAACGACAACCTGCGGCGTCAATTCCAGGAGTTCTACGAGCGAGACGACACCTTCTCCCTGGGCGTGTGCAACGGCTGCCAGCTTTCCGCGCTGCTGGGCTGGGTGCCGTGGCCGGGCATCGCCGACGCGCTTCAGCCCAGGTTCATCGGGAACGCCTCCGGCCGTTTCGAGTCCCGCTTCGCTACGGTCCGCATCCAGGAAAGCCCCGCCATCATGCTCGACGGCATGGCCGGGTCCACGCTGGGCATCTGGGTCGCCCACGGCGAGGGCCGGGCCCACTTCCCCGATCCAGGGATCCTGGGGAGAGTGGAAGCGGAAGGCCTGGCCCCGATCCGGTTCGTGGATGACGATGGCCGGACGACAGAGGCTTACCCGTTCAACCCGAACGGCTCTCCCAGTGGAATCGCCGCCCTCTGCTCCCCCGACGGCCGGCACCTGGCCCTCATGCCCCACCCGGAGCGAAGCTTCCTGCCCTGGCAGTGGGGGTGGATGCCCCCGGAGTGGCGGCAAACGCAGGAGGTGGCACCGTGGCTCCGGCTGTTCCAGAACGCGCGGAGGTGGTGCGAGGGGGGGCCTTGAGGGCGGCCTGGAACGCGAGCCCGCCTGACATACTCCTCAGTTACCCCTCCCCGATCACCTCCAGAACTTCAGCAGCCTTCTGCGCCTGACGGATGGCCGCACTGCCTTCATGGCAGATGCCGGGGCCCATGGGGGCGGGCAGAAGGGCGAAATGGCGCCGATTTGGCGCAAAAACCAACCCTGCGTGTGGCATGCCCGTTGCACGTTGGGCCGCGTGGCGCTGTAAGGCTTGTGGATACGATGACGACGTACAGGAGAAACCATGGCGAACAAGGTAATTGGGATCGATCTGGGCACGACGAACTCGGTGGTCGCGGTCATGGAGGGCGGCGACCCCGTGGTGATCCCGAACGCGGAAGGTGGACGTACGACGCCGTCCGTCGTGGCGTTCACCAAGGACGGCGAGCGTCTCGTCGGCCAGGTGGCACGCCGACAGGCGATCACGAACCCGAAGAACACCGTCGCGTCGATCAAGCGATTCATGGGCCGACGTTGCTCCGAGGTGGGCCGGGAGAAGGGCCTGGTCCCCTACGAGGTGACGTGTGACAGCGAGGACCGGGTCGAGGTCCATGTACCCAACGCGGACAAGAATTTCCAGCCGCCGGAGATCTCGGCCATGATCCTCCAGAAGATGAAGCAGACGGCGGAGGACTACCTGGGTCATGAGGTGAAGCAGGCGGTGGTCACGGTGCCGGCATACTTCGACGACGCGCAGCGGCAGGCGACGAAGGACGCCGGCAAGATCTCCGGGCTCGAGGTGCTGCGCATCATCAACGAGCCCACGGCTGCTTCTCTGGCCTACGGCCTGGACAAGAAGAAGGACGAGGTGATCGCCGTGTACGACTTCGGCGGCGGCACGTACGACATCTCGATCCTGGAGCTGGGCGAAGGCGTGTTCGAGGTGAAGTCGACCAACGGCGACACGCACCTGGGCGGCGACGACCTGGACCAGCGCATCATCGAATGGCTGGTCGCCGAGTTCAAGAAGGACCAGGGCATCGATCTGTCCAAGGACGCCATGGCGTTGCAGCGTCTGAAGGAAGCGGCGGAAAAGGCGAAAATGGAGCTGTCGACCACCATGTCGACGGACATCAATCTGCCGTTCATCACGGCGACGCAGGAAGGGCCGAAGCACCTGAACTACTCCCTCACTCGGGCGAAATTCGAGCAGCTGGTGGACGACCTGTTGGAAGGCACCATCCCGCCCATGCAGAAGGCGCTGGATGACGCCGGGCTCAAGGCGGGCGACGTGGACGAGGTGATCCTGGTGGGCGGCTCCACGCGGATCCCGAAGGTCCAGGAGATCGTCAAGGATTTCTTCGGCAAGGACCCGCACAAGGGCGTCAACCCGGACGAGGTCGTGGCGGTGGGCGCCGCGATCCAGGGCGGCGTGCTGGCTGGTGACGTCAAGGACGTTCTGCTGCTGGACGTGACGCCGCTGTCCCTGGGCATCGAGACGCTGGGCGGCGTCATGACGACGCTCATCGAGCGCAACACCACCATTCCGACGAAGAAGACGGAAACGTTCTCCACGGCGGAAGACAACCAGACGACCGTGGAAATCCACGTGCTCCAGGGTGAACGACCCATGGCGGCGGACAACAAAACCATCGGCCGCTTCCAGCTGACCGGCATCCCGCCGGCGCCCCGGGGCGTGCCGCAGGTCGAGGTGACGTTCGACATCGACGCCAACGGTATCCTGCACGTAGCGGCGAAGGACAAGGCCACGGGCAAGGAGCAGAAGATCCGCATCGAGGCGTCCAGCGGCCTGAGCGACAGCGAGATCGACCGCATGGTCCACGAAGCCGAGTCCCACCAGGACGAGGACAAGGATCGCAAGGAGAAGGTCGAAGCGCGCAACCAGCTCGACTCGCTGGTCTACCAGGTGGAGAAGGACCTGAAGGAATGGGGCGACAAACTGGATTCCGACGCGAAGTCCCGGGTCGAGACGGCGCTGGAGCGGTCCAAGAAGGCCCTCAAGCAGGACGATGCGAACGAGATCACGACGGCGCGCGACGAGCTCATGCAGGCGTTCAGCGCCGCCGGTCAGCAGATGTATGAAGCCCAGCAGGCGAGTCAGGCCGAATCGCCGAACGGCGAGGCGGAGCCGAAGGAGGAGGCCAAGCCGGAGGAGGACGTGGTGGAGGCGGATTACGAGATCGTGGAGGAGGACAAGTAGATCGGCTGCGGGTCTCTTGGGTAAGCGCGCGGGCCTGGACGCGTCCGGGCCCGCGCGCTTGCTACGTTCTTCTTTGAAGGAAGCCGGGTCAAACGTGTGACCGCGATGGGCTGGACGCAGAGTCGTGCTGACCCCATAATTCGGAATCACCCATCCCCTTGGCAGAGATCATGATTCCCGAGAAACGGACACGCATCGGGGCGCTTGCCGCCGTCGTCGTCATCCTGCTGCTCAGCGTCGCTGTCGCCGTCGAGACCGGTCTTACCGATGACGGCGTCGCGACCGGCAAACTCACTGAGGCGTCGGCAGTGGCGGTCCCGCGGCCGCAGCCCGCGCAGATCGATTCGCCACCGGTCGTGCCGGCGGCCGCGCACGACGCGGAGGCCCTGAGCAACGCGTTCGTCAGCATTGCCCGGACTGTCACGCCGGCCGTGGTGCGGATCCGGACGGAACGGCGTATTCCGGACCCGCACGCCAATCTGCCGCAGAACCGGTTCCGTGACTTCTTCGGGCAGCCTCGCAAGGACGACAACGAGCCGACGTTGTTCCCGGACATCACGGGGGGCAGCGGCTTCATCGTGTCCAATGACGGCATCATCCTGACGAACAGCCACGTGGTGCACGACGCGGAGAAGATCACCGTCAGCCTGTGGGACAAGCGCACCTACGAAGGCGAGCTGGTGGGCGGGGATCCCACGACGGACGTGGCCGTGGTGCGGATCCACGCCAAGAACCTGCCTACGGTGCGGCTGGGCGATTCCGACGCGACCGACGTAGGGCAGTGGGTGCTGGCCATCGGCAATCCGGGGTTCCAGGACATGAGCACGCTCGACTTCACCGTGACGAGCGGGATCCTGAGCGCGAAGGGTCGCCCGCTCAACGTCATCCGTGAAGAGCTGCAGGCGGAGCGGAACCCGGCGGCCAGCTACGCCATCGAGGACTTCCTGCAAACCGACGCGGTGATCAACCCCGGCAACTCAGGGGGACCGCTGGTGAGCCTGCAGGGCGAAGTGATCGGCATCAACACGGCAATCGCGAGCCAGACCGGATTCTACCAGGGGTACGGCTTCGCGATCCCCATCAACGTGGCGCGCCGCGTTATGCGCGACATCCTGGAACACGGCCACGTTCGACGGGCATTGCTGGGCATTCAGATCACGGATGTGACGTCGGAGGATGCCCAGGTCTACAGCCTGCCATCCATTGCCGGCGTGCTGGTGCAGGACTTCTCCGAGGACTCGCCCGCCCAGAAAGCCGGCGTCCACCGTCAGGACGTCATTGTCGCCGTGGACGGCGACGCCGTCAGCCGGGTGGCTCAGTTGCAGCGGATCATCGCACAGCACCGGCCGGGCACCACCGTTCGCCTCGGCATCATCCGCTACGGCCGGCACGTGAACGTAACCGTGCCCCTCATGGAAGCGCCGGTGACCGCCCTGGAAAAGCCGGAACCGGCCGCGACGCCGGTGCCCCACGGACCGTCGGGCCTGGGCCTGGAGTTCGCCGACCTGACGGCGACCATGGCGCGACAATACGGCATCGACGATGCCAAGGGCGTGGTCATCACGCGTGTCGAACCCACCGGCGCGGCTTTCCTCAAGGGGGTGTTGCCGCGCTACCGCGTCGTCACTCTGGACCGACAGGCGATCCGCAGCGCACAGCAGGTCAGGAGGATCCTGGACCGGCTCCACTCCGGGGACGTGGCCTCGTTCCTTTTGCGGGACCCCAGTGGCGGCACCGTCATCGCCAACGTGCGTGTACCGTGAGCGCAAACCCGGAGCGCCACGGCCGCCGTGGCGCTCCGGGCGTCGGAACCCCGCAGAGAGCGGCTCGTTCTCCCCGTGCGGAAGCGCCTCTTTCGGTTGAACTGGGGTAACGCCGCCATTACATTTCGCCCGCTGAGCGAAAGTGGCGGAACTGGTAGACGCGCGAGATTTAGGATCTCGTGGGCTGAGCCCGTGGGGGTTCGAGTCCCCCCTTTCGCATGAAGCTCACCCTGACACTGGAACTCGCTTGAAAGTCGACGTAACAGAGACGCGGCCCTGGGCACGCCGCTTGACCATCACGGTGCCCTCGGACGCCATCGACAAGGAACGCCGGCAGGTCGCGAAGCGTATCGCCAGCCGCCTGCGACTGCCGGGCTTTCGCAAGGGCAAAGTGCCGCCCGGAGTGGTGGAACAGCGGTACGGCGCGGCCATCGACCAAGAAACCATCGAGCGCGTGGTGAACAACGCCTACCGCCAGGCCATCCGCGAGCACGACCTGCAGCCCATCACCGAAGCCACCATCGACAACATCGATTACGATCGCGGGGCCGACCTCACCTTCAACGTGGAGTTCGAGATCCGGCCGCAGGTGGAGCTGACGCGGCTGGGCGGTTTCCGGGCCAAGCGTCAGGTGACGGAGATCGGCGACAGTGAGGTCGACCGCGTGCTGGAGCGTTTCCAGCAGGACCACGCCGTCTGGCAGCCGGTGGAGGACGGCGCCAAGGCCGGGGAAGGCGACATGGTGGCGGTCGAGATCACACCGGAGCCCGACGAGGATGAGGCGGAAGCGGACGACCATTCCGTAGAGCCCAGGCGCTACGACATCGTGCTTGGCCAGGACCAGGCGCTCCCGGACGTGGAGAGCGCCATCCAGACACTGGAGCCGGGCCAGGAGGAAGAGTTCACCATCGAGGTCCCGGAAGCGCACGAGGCCGAGGATTCGCCGCCACATACGCACCATGTGCGCATCCGGCTGCTGAGCATCAAGCGTCCGGACCTGCCGGAGTTGAACGACGACTTCGCGCACGAGGTGGGCGACTTCGAGGACATGGCGGCGCTGCGCGACCGCATCCGGGCGGATCTGGTGAAGGAAGCGGATGCGGATGCGGATCGGGAGATCCGCCGGCAGCTCATGGACCAGGTGCTGGAGGCAAATCCGTTCGAGGCGCCGGACTCCATGGTGAACGAGTACCTGAACCAGCTGATCCGGCCACGGGAGGGCGCGGAGGAGGAGGTGATCGCGGAGGCACGCGCGTCTGCGCGCCCGGCAGCCGAACGGGCCATCAAGCGGCTGCTGGTCATCGAGCGGATCGCCGAGTTGGAGTCGCTGCATGCCACGCAGGAAGAAGTGGACGCCCGCATCAACGAGCTGGCGGAGCGCGTGGGCCGCAAGCCGGCGGAGGTGCGGCGTCAACTGGCGCAGGACAACCAGTCCCGGGCCATCGCGGAAGAGATCACGGAGGACAAGGTGTACGACTACCTGCAGTCCGTGTCGGAGATCGAATGAACGGACTTCGCGGGGGTGTTAGATTTCGACAACCTAAGGACGCGGCAGCGCCCCACTGGATTGAGATTCCATGACGATCTATCCACCTTACGTCATCGAGCGTACCACCCGGGGAGAACGCAGCTACGACATCTTCAGTCGGCTGCTGATGGACCGAATCATCTTCCTGGGCACGCCCATAGACGACAACGTCGCAAACATCCTCATCGCCCAGCTGCTGTTCCTGGACGCGGAAGACCCGGAACGCGACGTGTACATGTACATCAACTCGCCCGGTGGCTCCGTATACGCCGGCCTCGCCATCTACGACACCATGCAGTACCTGCGGGCGCCGGTGAATACCATGTGCATGGGCATGGCCGCGTCCATGAGCGCGTTGTTGCTCGCGGCCGGCACCAAGGGCAAGCGGAGCGCCCTGCCCAACTCGCGTATCATGATCCACCAGCCATCCGGCGGCGGTCAGGGCACGGCGGCGGACATTGAGATCCAGGCCAAGGAGATCCTGCACGCCCGCGAACGCATCAACCGGATCCTGGCCGAACACACGGGCCAGAAGATGGAGAAGATCGCGGAGGACGCCGATCGTGACCGGTTCATGAGCCCTGAAGAAGCGACAGAGTACGGCATCATCGACATGGTGGTTGAGCAGGAGAAGGAAACGGTTGACGGGAAGGGCGGAAAGAGCAAGAAATAGGAAGATGAGTCGAGGCGGCTTTCGCCGACTCGCCACGCGCGCCCCTCGGCCATGATGCGCTATGGCAAGTGACAAACACCTCCGCTGCTCGTTTTGCGGCAAGTCCAAGGACTCGGTCAAGAAGTTCATCTCGGGTCCCTCGGTTTACATCTGCAACGAGTGCATCACGCTCTGTAACGAGATCCTCGCTGAAGAAGACGAGCGTGAAGCCGCCGAGGCGGTTCCGCGCATTCCGACACCGCGGGAGATCAAGGAGACGCTCGACCAGCACGTGATCGGGCAGGAGGACGCCAAGAAGTCCCTCGCCGTGGCCGTATACAACCACTACAAGCGGGTCAACCACCACGGCGTGCTGGACGACATCGAGATCGACAAGTCCAACATCCTGCTGATCGGTCCGACGGGCGTGGGCAAGACGCTGCTGGCACAAACGCTGGCGCGCATCCTCCAGGTCCCATTCACCATTGCGGACGCCACGACACTCACGGAAGCCGGCTACGTGGGCGAGGACGTGGAGAACATCCTGGTCCGGCTGCTGCAGGCGAGCGACTTCAACATCGCGGAGTGCGAACGCGGCATCGTCTACATCGACGAGATCGACAAGATCGCGCGCAAGTCGGAGAACCCGAGCATCACCCGAGACGTCTCGGGCGAGGGTGTGCAGCAGGCGCTGCTGAAGATCCTGGAAGGCACGGTGGCGTCGGTGCCGCCGCAAGGCGGCCGCAAGCACCCCCAGCAGGAGTACATCCAGATCAACACGCGCAATATCCTGTTCATCTGCGGCGGCGCGTTCGATGGTCTCGAAAAGATCGTGGAAGCACGCACGGGGAAGCGGCGCATCGGCTTCGGCGGCACGAGTGCCGCAGGCCAGGCCGGCGTGAATCCGCTGGCGGATGTGCAGCCGGAAGACCTGCTGCGGTTCGGCTTGATCCCGGAGCTTGTGGGCCGGCTGCCCGTGCTCGTGCACCTGGACGACCTGGACGAGGACGCGCTGGTGAAGATCCTCCAGGAGCCGAAGAATGCCCTGGTGAAGCAGTACACGAAGATGTTCGAGCTGGAAGGCATCGGGCTCACGTTCGATCCGGAAGCGATCCAGGCGGTGGCACAAAACGCGCTGGACCGCGGGACCGGCGCCCGGGGCCTGCGAGCCGTGCTCGAGGATCTCATGTGCGACATCATGTTCGACATTCCCTCCCGGGATGACGTACGGGAGGTCGTCATCACCCCAGAATCCGTGCTGGACGGGATCACCCCGCTTCTGGTTCTGCGTCCGGAATCCAAGAAGAGGGAAGCCTGATCGGCGCGAGCGTGTGAACGTCAAATCGGTCGAGTTCGCCGGCGCCATCGCCACACCGGGCGGCAACGTGCCCGCCCCCCTGCCCCAGGTGGCCTTCGCGGGACGCTCCAACGTCGGCAAATCCAGCCTCATCAACCGCCTTCTGGGTCGCACGCGCACGCGTGTGGCACGCGTGTCCACGCATCCGGGCAAAACCCGGGAGATCAACTTCTACCGGATTCGAGCCAGTGGCGAGGTCGGCGGGCTGGAGTTCTTTCTTGTGGACCTCCCAGGCTACGGGTACGCACGGGTGCCGGCGCACCTGCGCGACGCGTGGCGCCCCTTGATCGAGGGGTACCTGAAGGATAATCCGCGGCTGCGAGGCGTCGTCCAGCTCATCGACGCCAGGCATGGACCTACGGAGGACGATCTCCGGATGATCGATTTCCTGGCCCACCTGGGTGTGCCCGCTCTCTTCGTGCTGACCAAGGTCGACAAGCTGAGCCGGAGCCAACGTGCTGCTCGCATCCCCGAGCTCGCCCGGGTCCTGGGGCAGGACGAGGACCAGGTCCTGTCGTTTTCCGCGCGCACGGGCGAAGGCCGCGAGCTGCTCATGGACGCACTGGAAGGGCTGTTGGACCGGAAGGAGGCGACGACGTGAGCCGTCGGCGGAGGATGCCGCTGGCCGGCACGATCGCGGCGTGGGCCATCCTGTCCACGGCATGTCTGCCCCCGGCGCCGGCGACGCAGGCGCCAGGGCCCGATTCGTCGGCGACGGCTGCCGGACAGACGGAGGAGCTGCCCCCGGGTTACGGCAGCCTGCACCAGGACCAGTTCACAGTCCAGCTGCGCAACCAGGCCTTGCTGATCAAGGTGACGCCGCTGGCGGAATCGGTCATCCGTCTGGCCGCGCCGGACACGTACCAGCGGCTGCATCGGCTGGCCTCGACGCTGGGGCAACAGGCGCGCACGCGCTCCATGACGCCGGATGCCACACTGTTCCTGGTATCGTTTTTCAGCTACCAGCCCGACACGTTTTACGAGCCGGAGAACCTGCAGATCGTGGCGCGGGGTCGCCAGCTGGGCTCGCGTGCCATTGCGCCGCTCACGCCGGGCTGGGGTCGACAGAGGCTGCGCCAGCAGGAGACGGAGAGCGCCGTGTACGCGTTTTCACCCGACGTGGACATGAGTTTGCCGTTCCAGGTTCGGTACGGCATGGAACAGAGCGATGCCTGGCGCCAGATCCTGCCGCTCCTGGACCGGGAGCGTGCGAGGGCGGCATCGCGTGCCCGCGGCTCTCAGAGCGGGATGTCGTATTCCTTGATCTTGCGATAGAGCGTTCGCTCCCCGATCCCCAGCATTTCCGCGGCGGCCCGTCGGTTGCCGTCCACCTCGGCCAGAGCCGACATGATGGCTTCACGCTCCAGGTCCCGCATGGTCATGCCGGGGCGGTACACGACGACGCCCTCCTCCTCGTCCTCCGCTTCCCCCGCGACCGGTTCGGCCGCCAGCCCACCAACTCCCGCCGCCCCCCCGCCTTCGCCCCCGCCCCCGCCTGCCTCCAGATACGGATACGGGTACGGCAGCGCCAGCGGCCCCGGGAAGCCGGGGTGATCCCGGCGGTAGCTGTCAAATTCACGGCGCAGGTCGTCCACGTCCATGCGCAGCTGAAGCATCATCCGGAACATGAACTCCAACGCGGGTGATGTCTCCGCGTCAGGCGTCGGCTGCGGCACATGCACGGGTAACGCCGGCGGTTCGTGGCGGCCCGACCGGATGGAGGCGGGCAGGTCCTCGACACCCACGGCCCGACCGGTGGCCAGCACAACCATGGACTCGACCAGGTTCTTCAGCTCCCGGATGTTGCCGGGCCATTCGTAGTCCGCCAGGGCCTTCATCGCTTCGGGCGAGATGACGACGCGCGGCAGGTCGTGCTCCCGCACCGCGTCTTCCATGAACACGTCAATGAGGAGCGGGATGTCCTCGCGCCGCTGCCGCAATGGGGGCAGCGCGATGTGGAGGACGTTCAAACGGTAATACAGGTCGCGCCGGAACTCTCCGCGCTCGACGCGGTCCCGCAGGTCCCGGTTGGTCGCCGCCAGCACGCGCACGTCGACGTGCAGCGGCTCCTCGCCGCCCACCCGCATGAACTCGCGCTGCTCCAGCACGCGCAGCAGTTTCGTCTGGGTGGGGGGCGGCATCTCGCCGATCTCGTCGAGGAACAGCGTTCCGCCGTGGGCCAGCTCAAAGAAGCCGCGCCGCTGGGACTCAGCGCCGGTGAACGCGCCCTTCTCGTGGCCGAACAGCTCCGACTCCAGGAGCGTCTCCGGCAGGGCCGCCACGTTCGCGGCGACGAACGGCCGATCGTGGCGTGGCGACAGGGCGTGGATACCCCGGGCGACCAGCTCCTTGCCCGTCCCGCTCTCACCCGTGATCAGGACCGTGGAGCTCACCGGCGCAATCTGCGTGATGCGCTCGATGACCTCTTCCATGGCTTCCGTGCGCCCCACGATGCCCGTGATCTCGCGTAGACGCTGGCGCTCCATGAGCCGATGGCCCACCAGCGCCACCTCGTCCGCGTCCACGGGCTTCTGGAAGACTTCGACGAGGCCCAGGCGACGACGCGTATCGGTCGACACGGCGCCGTCCCCCAGCCCCATGACCGGGAGCCAGCCGTGCTGCGCGGCTTCCCGACCCAGGCGTCGCGCACGCTTCTGGTCCAGGTTGCCGGTCAGCACCAACAGCAGCGGGTCCTCGACGTCCGCGAGCCGTTCCGTGGGCGTCAGCAACTCGACCGCGTAACCCTGCTCCTGGAACGCGTTGCGCAGCGGGACTGCCGCCTCGATGTCGTCCGTCGTAACGACTACGTGCTCAGGCATCGTGGTGCTGCGTGTCCTGTCCGCGGATGAGCTGTACGGCATGCGGCAGGAGCTGCGCGAGAACGCGCAGCCCGTCCCGCACGCCGCCCGTGCTGCCGGGAAGATTGATGATCAGGGTGCGACCGCGCGTGCCGGCCACACCGCGGGACAGCCAGCTGTGCGGCGTGGACGCCGCCCCTGCGGAGCGCAGGGCCTCTGAGATGCCGGGCGCAGCACGCTCCAGCACGGCCGTGGTGGCTTCCGGCGTCACGTCCCGATCCGTGAGGCCCGTGCCGCCTGAGGTCAACACGACATCCACCGCGCCGGAATCCGACCAACCCGTCAACGCCTGCCGGATCGCCGCCGCTTCGTCGGCCACCACGGCGCGCACCGTCACCACGCCACCCTGCTCCCGCACCCACGCTTCGATGGCGTCTCCGCTGGCGTCCTGCCGCTTTCCGCGGCTGACGCCGTCGGAAACCGTCAGCACCGCGACGCGCATGCCGGCTATCGCCGGATCGATCCGCCGGTGTAGAACGGCGGACGCTTCACTTGGGCCGGCACCGCCTTGTCGCGGATCATGATTCCCAGCTCGGTGCCCTTGGCCGCCGCTTCCGTGGCCACGTACCCCATGCCGACGCCCTGACCCAGCGCCGGGCTCAACAGCCCGCTGGTTACGACGCCGGTAGACTCGCCGCCGTGGCGGATCTCGTAGCCGTGCCGCGGAAAGCCCCGCTCCTTGAGCACGAAGCCCACCAGCTTCCGGCGTAGACCGGCTTCCTTCTGCTTCACCAGTGCGTCGCGCCCGATGAAGTCGCCCTTGTCCAGCTTCACCACCCAACCCAGGCCGGCTTCCAGCGGCGTATGGTCATCGTCCAGGTCGTTGCCATAGAGCGCGTAGCCCACTTCAAGGCGCAGCGCGTCGCGGGCACCCAGGCCGGCCGGCGCGATCCCTTCCGGCTCGCCCGCCTCCATCACGGCCTGCCACACCTCCGCGCCGTCGCCTCCCGCCAGGTACAGCTCGAAGCCGTCCTCGCCCGTGTAGCCTGTCCGGCTGAGCACCGCCTGCTTGCCTGCCACCTCGCCAGTGCCGAAGTGGTAGTAGGCGATGGCGTCCAGGTCCACGTCGGTGAGGCGAGAGACCACCTGCTGCGCCTTCGGGCCCTGCACCGCCAGCAGTGCGATGGAGTCCGACACGTCCTCTACGCGCGCGTCGAACGCACCGGCGTGCTCGAGCATCCAGGCCACGTCGCGGTCCCGGTTGGACGCGTTGACGACGATCATGTAGTGGTCGTCGAAGCGGTACACGATGCAGTCGTCGATGGCGGTGCCGTTGTCACGGCAGATCACCGAGTACTGCGCCTGGCCGGGGACCAGCGTGGACGCGTCGTTCGTGGTCACGTGCTGAACGAAGGCCAGCGCCTGGGGACCCCGCACCTCCACCTCCCCCATATGGGAGACGTCGAACAGGCCAACGCGTTCCCGCACCGCTTCATGCTCCGCCAGGATGCCCTCGTACTGCACCGGCATTTCGTAGCCGGCGAACGGTACCATCTTGCCACCCAGCCGCACATGCTCTTCGTACAGCGGCGTACGCTTCAACGCCGTGCCGGATTCCGTCATATCTCCTCCTCCCCCATGAGCACGACCATCAGTGCCTTCTGGGCATGTAGTCGGTTTTCCGCTTCGTTGAACACCCGCGACTGCGGGCCTTCGAACACCTCTTCCGCCACTTCCTCGCCTCGGTGCGCCGGCAGGCAGTGCAGGAAGATCGCCTCCGGGTCCGCGCGCTTCATGAGCTTGCCATCCACGTGGTAGCCCTTGAACGCTACCCGCCGACGCTCCGCTTCCTCCTCCTGCCCCATGGACGCCCACACGTCCGTCGTGACGACATCGGCGTCCCCTACCGCCGCCGCCGGATCATCCGTCAGCAGGACCTGCCCGGCGGCGCGTGCGCGCTCCAGGATCTCTGCGTCCGGCTGGTAGCCCTCCGGTGTGGCCAGGCGCAGCTCGAAGCCGAATCGGTACGCCGCGTTCAGCCAGGAGTTGGCCATGTTGTTGCCGTCGCCCACCCAAGCGATCTTCCGCCCCGACAGATCGCGTCCGAACTCTTCCTGGATCGTCATCACGTCCGCCATGACCTGGCAGGGATGCAGCAGATCCGTCAGTCCGTTGATGACCGGGATGCTGCCATACTGCGCCAGCTGACGCACCTCGTCGTGATCGAACGTACGGATCATGATCCCGTCCAGGTAGCGCGACAGGACCCGCGCCGTGTCCTGGACCGGTTCCCCACGTCCGATCTGCAGGTCCCGCGAAGAGAGGAAGAGCGCATACCCGCCCAGCTGATACATGCCCGCCTCGAACGACACACGGGTCCGCGTCGAGCTCTTCTGGAAGATCATGCCCAGCGTCTTGCCGGCCAACGGCATGCCACCTTCCTCGCCGCTTTTCAACCGGTGGGCCCGTTCCAGAACCGCGTACAGCTGTTCCGTGGTGAAATCCGGGATCTCCAGAAAGTCTCGCTTGTCGCCCATGCCGAGCGCCTCGATTTCGCTAAGTGGTGAGTCGGGGGTCAAACTACCCCGCGGTCCGAGGGCGCGGCAAGGAGCGTGAGATGATCGGTGATCGACGATCGATGATCGACGGTATTCGGAGACTTCCGCAGATTGCCGGTTCCAAGCGGGGTTCGGGGCGGGTGGTTGACGACCGGTGATGGACCCAGGACCGCACGCCCGAAGGACGCCGTGAGGCAGTCTCGCCCCCGCCCCCGCCCCCGCCTGGCCAGCCGAAGGCCGGCCTCAGAGGATGTAGCGGCGCAGGTCCTCGTCCTGGAGGATATGGTCCAGGCGCTCCTTCACCGTGTCGGCGTCCACGAGCACGCGGTCGGCGCCATCGGCGGGCAGATTGAAGAGCGTCTCCTCCAGCAGCGTGGTCATGACCGTGTGCAACCTGCGGGCGCCGATGTTCTCCATGCGCTCGTTGACCTCGGCGGCGAAGTGGGCGATCTGGCGCACGGCGTCGTCCGTGAACTCCAGCTGGACCGACTCCGCCGCGATGAGGGCCTGGTACTGCCGCAGGAGTGCATTGCGCGGTTCCTGCAGGATGCGCACGAAGTCGTTCTCCGTGAGGGGGCTGAGCTCCACGCGGATGGGGAAGCGGCCCTGGAGTTCGGGGATCATCTCGCTGGGTTTGGCGACATGGAAGGCGCCGGCTGCGATGAACAGGACGTGGTCGGTCCGGATGATGCCGTACTTGGTTTGCACGGTGCTGCCCTCGACGATGGGCAGCAGGTCTCGCTGCACGCCTTCCCGGCTGACGTCCGGTCCGACCCCGCCGCGTTGGCCGATGATCTTGTCGATCTCGTCCAGGAAGATGATACCCATCTCTTCCGTGCGGTCCAGCGCCTCGTTCACCACCTCGTCCTTGTCGACGAGCTTGTCCAGCTCGTCCTGGAGCAGGATGCGCCGGGCTTCCGCCACCGTCACGGTGCGCTGCTTCTTCCGCTTGGGCAGCATGTCCTGAAGCATCTCGGTGAAGTTGAAGTCCATGCCTTCGAAACCGCCGCCCGGCACCATGAGGTTCTCGATGGGCGGCGCCTGCGTGACCTCGACGTCCACCGTGCGATCCTCCAGCTTCCCGTCGCGCATCAGAGTGCGCAGCTTGTCCCGCGTCCGCTGCCGGCGCTCCCGGGCCCGCTCCTCGTCGGCCATCTCCGCCGCTTCTTCCTGCTCCTCCGTCACGCCGCCGGGGCCTACCACGAACGACCGGGGCGGCTGCGGGCCCTCCGGCGTCGGCAGCAGGAGGTCCAGCAAACGTTCCTCGACGCCCGCCTGTGCGACCTCCTCCACCTCCGCCTCCCGTTCGTCCCGTACCATGTTGACCGCGATGTCCACGAGATCGCGCACCATGGACTCCACGTCGCGGCCCACGTAGCCGACCTCGGTGAACTTGGACGCTTCCACCTTCACCAGTGGGGCACCGGCCAACCGGGCCAGACGCCGGGCGATCTCGGTTTTGCCCACGCCGGTGGGCCCGATCATGATGATGTTGTTGGGGACGATCTCCTCCCTGAGCTCGTCCTCGACTCGCTGACGACGCCAGCGGTTCCGCAGCGCGATGGCCACCGCCTTCTTCGCGGCGTCCTGGCCGACGATGTACTTGTCCAGCTCCTCGACGATCTGCCGCGGCGTCAGCTCGTCCAGCCACAGCGCCCCGCCGCCGCCGTCCCCGCCGGGCGCCGTCGGCAAGGTGTCGATGCGCGCATCAGTGTCCACGTCCGCCTCCGCTCCTCGGCGCGGGGTGCCCCGCTATTCCTCGTTCAACTCCAGAACCGTGATGTTCCGGTTCGTGTAGATGCAGATGTCCGCCGCCAGCTCCAGGGCCCGGCGCGTGATGGCCACGGCGTCCAGGCCCGAGTGCTCCTTCAGGGCCCGCGCCGCCGCGAGCGCGTACCCGCCACCGCTGCCGATGGCCACGATATCGTCGTCCGGCTCGATCACGTTGCCATCGCCGCTGACGATGAACACATGGTCCGCGTCGGCGACGGCCAGCACCGCTTCCAGCCGCCGCAGGTACCGGTCCGTCCGCCATTCCTTCGCCAGCTCGACAACCGCCCGCGGCAGGTTGCCGGGATAACGCTCCAGCTTCTCCTCGAACTTCTCGAACAGCGTGAAGGCATCGGCGACGGACCCGGCGAACCCGGCCAGGATCCTTCCATCCTTCAATGTCCGCACCTTCCGGGCCGTGGCCTTGACCACGGTCTCCCCCAGGGTGACCTGGCCATCTCCACCCAGGGCCACCCGCCCGTCGTGCCGGATACCCACGATCGTCGTGGCATGATACGGATCCACGTTCCCCTCCTTTTCCGTTCCACCCAGCCAACCCCAACCCTGCTCCCACCACCCCGACGGGTTGAACCCTTCTCATCCCTTCTACCCCGCCAGGGTGGCAGGGCGATCCCTTCCGGGCCCTTCTACCCCGCCAGGGCGACCGGGTGATAGCGCTCGACGTCGTACGAACCGTCCGCCGCGCGCCTTCGTCGCTGCTCACGCCCTCGGGTGCGCCTTTCTGTACACGCGCTTCAGTCGCTCCTTGGACGTGTGCGTGTAGATCTGCGTGGTCGACAGCGACGCATGGCCCAGGAGCTCCTTCACCGCCATCAGGTCCGCGCCGGCATCCAGCATGTGCGTGGCGAACGAGTGGCGCAGTGAGTGCGTGCTCAGGTTGGCGTCGCCGGCGACCGTGTCCAGGTGCTTCCGCACGATCGCCTGGATGCGTCGCCGCGACAGGCGCTTCCCGCTTTGCGCGGTGAACAGGGCGCCCCGGGCGGCGGCCGTCACCTCGGCGCGCCGCGACTCATAGCGGCGCAACGCGCGCACGGCGGCCGCACCCAGCGGCACGATGCGTTCCTTCCGCCCTTTGCCCCGCAGCTTCACCTGGTCTCCGATCAGGTCCAGGTCTTCGCAGTTCAGGCCCTGCAGCTCGGACAGGCGCATCCCCGTGGCGTAAAACGTTTCCAGGATGGCGAGATCGCGCACGGCGTGGAACGTGCCCTCGGCGGCCCGGTTCTCCGCCAGCGTGAACAGTCCGTCCACTTCCGAACGCGTCAGCCAGCCCGGCAGCCGGCGCTCCAGGCGCGGCGAATGCACTGCGCGGGCGGGATTGGCCTCCACGATGTTCTCGCGATGCAGAAACCGGAACAACGAGCGCACGGCGGACAGCTTGCGTGCGATAGTGCCTCGTGCAAGGCCCCGCCGCGACAGGTGACCCAGATAGGAACGCAGCGCCTGCCGGTCCACATCCATCCAGTGCCAGCCGGGTTCCAGGTGTTGGTCCAGGAACTCCGTGAAGTCGCCCAGATCGCGGCGATACGCCTTCAGCGTGTGCAGGCTGAGCTGGCGGCCCTCGCCGATGTGACGGAGGAAGGCGTCGACCGCGCTCATGCCGACACTCCCAGGGCGGGGGCGGTCGCCGGCGACACCGCATGGTCGGCGAGCCAGCGGGTGAGGTCGTCCCGTGCCCGCCGCGCGAGCCGCTCCCTCTTCTCCCGGCGGCCTCGCACACGCTCGGGCAGCGGGTCCAGCAGCCCGAAGTTGGAGTTCATGGGCTGGAAATCCGCGGGCTTCGTCTCGCGCAGGTAGCGGTACAATCCACCGAGCATGGTGGTGGACGGCGGCAGGACCGGCTCGGCGCCTTCCACGACACGGTCCAGGTTGATGCCCGCCAGGATGCCCGACGCAGCCGACTCCGTGTAGCCTTCCACGCCGGTGAGCTGGCCGGCGAAGATCAGGTCCGGCCTGTCCGGTGGCGCACCATGCGCCGTCAGGCGGCCCGGGAAGTTGAGGTACGTGTTGCGGTGGATCGAGCCGTGTCGGAGGAACTCCGCCTCCCCGAGGCCAGGGATCATGCGGAACACCCGACGCTGCTCCCCCGTGCGCAGTCGCGTCTGGAACCCTACCAGGTTCCACAGCTGGCCGGCGCGGTCCTCGCGCCGCAGCTGGACCACCGCGTACGGTTCCCGGCCCGTGCGTGGGTCGGGCAGTCCCACGGGCTTCATGGGCCCGAAGCGCATGGTGTCGTCCCCACGGCCGGCCAATACCTCGATGGGCAGGCATCCCTCGAAGTACGGCACGCGCTCCCAGTCGTGACCCGGGTACGTCTCGGCCGTGCGAAGCGCGTGGAGGAAGTCCTGGTACTGCCCGCGGTCCAGCGGGCAGTTCAGGTAGTCGTCGCCGCCCTTGTTGTAGCGGGACAGGAAGTAGGCCACGTCGGTGTCGACGGATTCGAACGACACGATGGGCGCGATGGAGTCGTAGAACGCCAGACCGTCATCACCCAGCAGATCGGCAATGGCTGCCGCGAGCCCGTCGGACGTGAGGGGCCCCGTCGCCACGATCGCGGGGCCGGCGGGCAACTGTTGCAGCTCATCGCGCACCACCCGGATGGCCGGGTGCGTCGTCACGGCCCGGGTCATGGCACGGGCGAAGGCGTGACGGTCCACGGCCAACGCGGCGCCCGCCGGCACACGCGCAGGCTCCGCCGCGGACAGGAGCAGGGACCCCAACATGCGCATCTCGAGCTTGAGCAGCCCGTGCGCATTCGCGGGATCCTCGCTCTTGAAGGAGTTGGTGCAGACCAGCTCGGCGAGGTCGTCGGTCTGGTGCGCGGGCGTGCGGCGCACGGGCCGCATCTCCACCAGCGTGACGTCGTGTCCACGCTCCGCCAGCTGCCATGCGGCCTCGCACCCGGCCAGTCCGCCGCCGACGACCGTGACGTTCGCCATAGCCCCCTAGGCCGGCTGTTCCTCGGCTCCGGCGATCTCCGTCTCGAACTCGCCCTTGCAGGCGAGGCATTTCAGGAACTCGCCCTTCTTCTTCGTGCTCTTCTCCACCAGGAACGGCGCACCGCAGTCCGGGCAGGAGACGGGCACAGGGCGGTCCCACGTGGACCAGTCGCAGTCCGGGTAGCGGGTGCAACCCCAGAACGGCTTGCCCTTGCGCGTGCGCTTCTCCGCGACATCCCCCTCACCGCACTTCGGACACTTGAGTCCGGGAACAGTGCGGGGTCGGGTGTACCGGCACTCCGGGTAGTTGCTGCAGCCGATGAACGGTCCCATGCGCCCGCGCCGTTCCACCAGCTCGCCGCCGCACTCGGGACAGGGCTCACCGATCGGTTTCGGCTCCGGCCGGTCGTCGTCGTCCAGGGAGCGCGTGTAGCGGCATTCGGGGTAGCCCGAGCAGCCCAGGAAGCGGCCGCGCCGATTCCAGCGCACGACGAGCGGCTGCCCGCACTCCGGGCAGGTCTCGTCGCCGGCCTGCACGATGTCACGCAGGATGGCCTCGCTGTTCTTCTCGCCCTCCGCCAGCTGCTGCTGGAACGGCTCATAGAACTCCGTCAGCACGCTGCGCCAGTCCAGGTCCCCGTCCTCGATGCGGTCCAGCTCCCGCTCCATCTCGCTGGTGAAATCCACATCGAAAAGGTTCGGGAAGATGCGGATCAGAACCTTGGCCACCGTTTCGCCCAGTGGCGTCGTGACGAAGCGCTTCCGATCCATGACCACGTACTCCCGGTCGCGGATCGTGGAGATGATCTGCGCATACGTCGACGGCCGCCCGATGCCGAGCTTCTCCAGCTCCTTCACCAGGCTGGCCTCCGTGTAGCGCGGCGGCGGCTGCGTGAAGTGCTGCTCGGGCACCAGCGCCCGCAGATCACAAACCGCGCCCGCTTCCAGCTGGGGCAGCGGGATCAGATCATCGAGCGTGCGGTGATCGCCCTCCTCCCGCGCTTCCTGGTACAGGCGCGTGAAGCCGTCGAACTTCATCACCGAACCGGCGGCCCGGAACAGGTAGCGTGTTCCGCTCGACGCCTGCAGATCGAAGTCCACCGTGGTCGTGTCGTAGACCGCCGGACGCATCTGGCCGGCCACGAATCGCAGCCACACCAGCTCGTACAGCCGGAACTGGTCCTTGTCCAGATAACGGCGCACGGAATCGGGCGTGCGGGCAGGGTCTGTGGGTCGGATGGCCTCGTGGGCTTCCTGGGCGCCTTTCTGCTGCTTGCCGGTCCACAGGCGCCCCGACCGGGGCAGGTACCTCTCCCCGAACTTGCCGCCCACCCATTTCCGGGCCACCTCCACGGCGCCGGCGGACACGCGTGTGGAATCCGTACGCATGTAGGTGATGAGGCCTGCCGTGCCCTCCCTGCCCAGCTCGACGCCTTCGTAAAGCTGCTGCGCGATGCGCATGGTGCGCCGTGTGGACAAGCCGAGGCGCTTGGAGGCTTCCTGCTGCAAAGTCGAGGTGGTGAACGGCGCCGGCGGATTCTTCGTGCGTTCACGCCGCTTGACCGAGGACACCTCGAACGGCACGCCCTCGACGGCATCCAACACACCGCGCGCGGCGGCTTCGTCACCCAGCCGGAACGACTCGCCGTCGATCTGATGCAGCTTCGCTTCGAAGGCCTGGTCGCCGTGCTTTAGCTGCGCGGTGATGGACCAGTACTCTTCCGGCTCGAACGCCCGGATCTCGTCCTCGCGCTCTGCAATCAGGCGAAGGGCCACCGTCTGCACACGGCCGGCACTCAACCCGGGCCGGATGGGCTTCCACAGCAACGGGCTGACCTGAAAGCCGACCAGGCGGTCCAGGATCCGACGAGCCTGCTGCGCTTCCACCTTGCGCATGTCCAGCGACCCCGGTTCGTCGATGGCCCTGCGCACGGCGTCCCGGGTGATCTCGTGGAAGAGCACACGGCGGAACTTGCCGTTCCCGTCCGGCCGGTAACCCAGCTGTTCCGCGACGTGGTAGGCGATGGCCTCGCCTTCACGATCCGGGTCCGTGGCCAGCAGCACCTCGGACGACGACTCGGCCTCCCGTTTCAGCTGCTGCAGGATCCGGCCCTTGCCGCGGATCGTGACGTACTTCGGCTGGAAGCCCGCCTCGATGTCCACGCCCAGCTCGCGCTCCGGCAGATCACGCACGTGTCCCACCGACGCCTTCACGCTGTACTCCGGACCGAGATACCGGTTGATGGTCCGTGCCTTGGCCGGCGACTCCACGATAACCAATCGGCGATTCCTGTCGCTCATACTCCTCCGCGTCCGTCCTGTTGCCGGGGGAGCGGATCTACCCCGGCCTGCTTTAGCCGTTCCGAAAGCGCCCGCGCCACCTCCAGCGGCGCGCGTCCATTCACATCCACGATCCAGTCCGCCTGCGCATAGTCCGGTTCCCGAACGGTGAGCAAATGCCGGGCCGACGCCAGCGGATCCGCCGTCCTCAGCAACGGCCGCACCACCGAGTCGGCACCGGCCCGCCGGACTGCCTCCTCCGCGGACACCCGCAACGATGCTCCGTCCGGTGGACGCTTCGATATCCGGGACGAAGTCTCGAAGCGCCAGCCCAGCAGGTCCGCCAGCCGCCGGCCCACGGTGGTCTTCCCCGCGGCCATGAAGCCCACCCGCACGACCCGCCGGATCCGCCTCGCCTGCACCGATCCCGACACGTCAGGCCACCGGTGCCGAAAGCGCGCGGCCCGCGAACGTCCGCCCCACGTTGCCCATCCGACGGCTTACGCCCCCGACTCGTATGGCCGGCCCGCACCGTCTTCGAGACGTCGAGCCCGTGCGGTCAGGTCGTCCAGATAGCCGGCGACGCTCCGTCTCAGCGCGGCCACGGAATCGCCGCCGAACTTCTCCAGGACGGCATCGGCCAGGACCATGGCCACCATGGCTTCGCCCACGACGCCCGCGGCTGCCAGGGCCACGACGTCGCTGCGTTCCCGGATCGCCGCGGCCGGCTCTTTCGTCCTCATGTTCACACTCTGGAGTGGGCGCATCAATGTCGAAAGCGGCTTCATGGCCACGCGCACCACCAGGGGCGCGCCGGTGGTCATGCCGCCTTCCAGACCGCCCGCATTGTTCGACAGACGTTCGTACCCGCCGGTGTTCCTGTCCTCCGGCTTGTAGCGGATCTCGTCGTGCACCTCTGAGCCGTGGTGCCGGGATGCCTCGAACCCCATGCCGATCTCCACGCCTTTCATGGCCTGAATGGACATGAGGGCGCCGGCCAGCCGACCGTCGAGCCGGCGGTCCGCCGCCACGTAGCTGCCCAGGCCCACGGGCAGCCCCCGCGCAACCACCTCGAACACGCCGCCGAACGTGTCGCCGCTCTCCCGGGCCGCATCGATGGCTTCGATCATGCGCGCTTCGGCCGCCCGGTCCAGCGTGCGCAGCGGCGACGCATCCGCTGCCGCGTTCAGGTCGTCGGGCAGCACGTCGGGCCGCGTCACCTCAATGCCGCCCAGCATGACGATGTGGCTGCCTACGGTGATGCCGAGCTCGGCCAGCAGGCGCTTGGCGACCGCACCGCCGGCGACCCGGGCGGTGGTCTCTCGCGCAGAGGCCCGCTCGAGGACGTCCCGGGCATCGTCCCTCCCGTACTTGAGGACGCCCACCAGATCGGCGTGGCCCGGCCGTGGCAGATGAACACGACGGAGCGACGCCTCGTCCGCGTCCTGTGGCGGCTCCGGCGCCATGGCCGTCTTCCAGTTCTCCCAGTCCCGGTTCCACACCAGCATGGTGATGGGCTCCGATGGTCTCGCCCAGCCGAACGCCCGAGAGGAACTGGGCCTGGTCCTTCTCGATCAGCGACAGCCCTGCCGGAACGCCTTCCACCAACGCGATCAGCCCGCGGCCGTGGGATTCGCCCGCCGTGTGCAACGTGAAATGCATGATTGGCTCTGCTGTGATCGGTCGGCCGGAAGGATACACGCGGCCGTCGTGGGGTCGCAAGCGGGACTGTCGTCAGCTACGCTGCAGGATCGCTTCGATGCTGAAGTTCTCGTCCAGCACTTCGATGCGGAGCCCGTTCTTGCCGCCGCGCTTCACCTCGTACATGAGCCGATCCGCGATGCCGATGAGCCGGTCGGCGCTTTCCGGCGGCCCTACGCACACGACCGCACCGATGCTGAAGCCGACAGGCTGCGCCTCGCTGCGCGTCATCTCCAGCAGCCGGTGCTGGATCTGCTTCAGCGCCACAGCGGCGGCGCCGGGACCGGTCTCGGGCAGCAGAATCGCGAACTCGTCGCCGCCCAGCCGCGCGATGGCATCCATGCTGCGAATATTGCTGCGGATCGTCGTCGCGATGCGACGTAGCAACCGGTCGCCCTCGTTGTGGCCGCCGGCATCGTTCACGGCCTTGAAGTCGTCCACGTCCAGGTAGGCCAGCGTGAACGGCCGCTCGTAGCGCAACGCCCGGCTCATCTCCAGCTCCACCAGGTCGTAGAACGCCCGGCCGTTCTGCGCCCCGGTCAGGTGGTCCGTACGCGCCAAGGCGTGCTCGGAGAGCCAGAGACGCCGCAGTCCGGATTCCGTGACGGCAAGCGCCGCGAAGACGAGGAAGCGAACGCCGCTGTTCCAGTACGGAATCCAACCACGCCCGTACGCGTGCCCCGTGGA
>JARRJS010000013.1:0-37142 GCA_037388885.1 Gemmatimonadota bacterium | reverse complement strand
GCCGTCGTCAAGCAGTCCTGTCTGTTGCTACTGCTGTACCAGCTCGTACTTCCAGCCGCCCACCTTCCCTGTCGGCTGGATGCTGCCGGAGAACGTCTGCTGTTTTCCTTTTGCCGGCGCCGCCACGTTGATGATCGTGGAGCCGACGCTCGAGCCGTCCTGTCCCAGCAACGAGAAGCGCAGCTGGATGTTCGAGCCCTCGTCCAGATTGACGTTCTGGATCGTGCCGCTCACCTGCACCGGCGGGTTGTTCATATCGCCCCGCGTGCTGACGTCCATCACCTCGATGGGCGTCGACTGGTACCGGCGAAGCACGTCGTTCACGGCCTTCTGATACTGCGTCGCGTCCGCCTTGGGCGAAGCGTCGGCCAGACCGCGATCGGCCCGCGCCATGAAGGTCATGATGTTACGATTGTACGGATCGAACTGAAGCACCTTGTTCGACGCGTCGATCAGCTCCTTGTACATCGGAGCCAGCTTCTGGTTCATGGCCGCCGTGTCGGCTGCCTGTGTCGAGTCCTTCTCGATCGCCTGCGCCTCGGAGTAAAGCGCCTGCACCAGGTTGTACCAGCTGTCCCGGGAATACGGGTTCAGCTTGGTCGCCGTCCGGAACGCATCGGCCGCCCGCTTGAACGACTCGGAATTGAAGAAGCCGATGCCGATCTGGAAGTACTCATTGAAGCCGAGGTCCTGCCGTGTCAGCAGGCTGTCGTAGATGACCTGCGCAGAATCCTTCTTGCCCGCGCGCGTGTACATCTCGGCCAGGCTGACCTTGGCGTTCAGATTGTCCGGGTTGTACTGGAGGAAGTTCTCCAGGACCTGGGCGGCTTCGTCGAACTTGCCCTCCTGGGCCAGCAGCTGGGACATGTTGTTCGTCGCGAGCTGCTCCGAGTCCTTCCACGATGCCAGCTGCTTTTCGTCGAGCGAATCACGCTTGGAGCTCTGCATGATCGTCAACGCCTGGCGGTAGGCATCGATGGCCTTGTCGTTGTTGTTGTTCTGCAGGTCCACCCAGGCCAGGTTCATCAGGGCCTCCGGTCGACCCTGGTACAGCATGTTCGCGTCGGCGAACAGCTCCCCGGCCTTCTCGATGTTCCCTGCGTTCACCGCGGCTACGCCCTGATTATAGGCCAGGATCCACGCCTGCTCCCGCTCGCCCTGGATTTCGTCCTTGTAGCCCGGGTACATGTCCTCCGCCTTCGTGAACAGCGAGTCCGCTGCCACGTAGGCGCCCAGGCCGGCCTGCGCCTGCCCCATCAGGTAGTACGCCTTCGGGTTCTGAGGGTTGTCCTGCTGCGCCTGCGTCGCCGCATCCAGCGCCTTCTGATACAGGTCCTGCGCCGTACTGTCAGGCGCTGACACCGCACGAGCAAGGTACAGCGACGCCGCCCGTGTCTGGCCGTTGTCGCTCGGCTTGATTCCGCCCGCCGACCCGCCGCTGGCTCCGCCGCCGGCCGTCGCGCAACTCGCGACGAGCCCTGCGGCCAACGCAAGGATGATCCCGCGCATCCGGTTCATCCGTGAACCTCCGTGGTTTAGGGTGTAGTGTCGTTGCATGTTCGTCATTCCTTCGCTTTCGCCTCGATCTCGCGATCGATGGCGAGTCGAGCTTCATAGGCTGCGATGCCCAACGCACGGGCCGCGCGTTCAACGTCGTCGTATTCCGGCTTGCTGCGTTCCGTTCCATCCGGCAGACGTACACGCTTCAACCGGATCCTCTGGCCGCGCCACTCCACCACCACCTCACGCCGGGCCAGCGTCGACCGCTCCACGGGCCAGTACCTCACGCCGATGGTGCTCGATCCCGTGAACAACGCCCGCTGCACGCCATCCAGCCGGGACCTGTCCACCAGCATCTCCAGACGGATCGCAGGTCGCCCCTTCTTGGCCCCCACGTGCACCACCACCGCATCCCGGGCTCCCGCATCGAGAGCCGCCTGCTGCACCGCCGCCGCATATTCCGGCGGCATGTCGTCCACGTCCGCCTGGACCACGAACAACGCCTCCTCCGCCTCCACCGCCTCACACTCGATCAGCCGGAGGCAGTTCGGCCGGTCCGACGGGTTCCGCGTCCCGGCGCCGAAACCCGACCGGCCCACGGTCACCGCCGGCGTGCGGCGGCCTCCGGTGAGCTCCGCCAGCAGCGCCGCACCCGTCGGCGTCGTGCACTCGCCGTCGAACCCGCTGTCCACCACCTCCAGCCCCGCCAACAGCCGGGCGGTTGCAGGCGCCGGCACGGGATACCGCCCGTGCGCTATGTCGATGTACCCCCGCCCCACGGCGACGGGTCGGGCGTAGAACACGTCGTAACCCAGAGCGGCGACGCCGCCCACGGCGCAGAGCACATCCAGGATCGTGTCCAGAGCGCCGACCTCGTGGAAGTGGACGGCTTCGATGTCGATGCCGTGCACTTCCGCTTCCGCCTGCGCGATCCGCCGAAACACGCGTCCTGCACGGTCCCGCACGTCCGTCGCCACACGGGCCCCGTCCACGACCTCAAGCACATCCGACAGGCTCCGGTGACGGTGTTCGTGCGGCAGCTCGAACTCCACCCTGCCGCATGATACACCGGCTCGCTCGGTCCGGCTTACGTGGACCGCCATGCCCTCTAGGCGGAGCGAGTCTATGACCTCACGCAGCCATTCCGCCGGGAGCCCGAGGTCTACCAGCGCGCCCAACACCATGTCGCCACTGATGCCGGCGAACGGATCGAAGATCAGGCCGCGCATCGCCCCCCGAACGCCGAAGGCACAGAACAAAAAAACATATTCGCCCGGTGGTTCACCGTCAAACGCCGCCCTCCCGCGACACGGCTAGGCGTTGTCCAGCGCATGGTCGAGCATGGCAAGAGTCGACTGCCGTCCCAGGGCCTGTATGATGGAGGCCAGGGGTGGTCCGTGCTCCTCCCCCGTCAGGGCAAGGCGCAGTGGAATGTAGAGTCCCCTGCCCCGCACCCCGGCATCGGTGCCGACGGCCTTGATGGCCGCCTGGAGGGCCGGTTCGTCCCATGCTTCCACGCGGGCGAAGGCCTGGCGGGCGGTCCGCACGACGTCGCGGGCTGCGGGATCGGCAAGGCCGGCGTCGCGCCTGGCCCGGGCATCCGGGTCGAGGCCGGGCACGAACGGATCCAGCAGCTCGTCGATGTCGGAGAAGGTCGCCAGGTGGCTCCGTACGGCCTCGACGATGGTGGGCAGCGCCTCTTCTCGCAGCGGGTGGCGGTCGGCATCGATGAACGGACGGACCGCAGCCACGAGGGCGTCGACGCTCATGGCGTCGATGTGCTTGGCGGACAGCCAGCGAAGCTTGTCCGGATCGAACACCACGTCGGCGGTGCCGATGCGGGTCAGAGAGATCTCGTCGATGAGCCGCCGGCGGTCGAGCACCTCATCGCCCGACGGGCTGGACCAGGAAAGGAGCGACAGGTAGTTGACGACGGCATCCGGATGGAAGCCCTCGGCCTGGTACGCGGCCAGCGGCCGGGCGCCGTGGCGCTTGGACAGCTTCTGGCGGTCCGGCCCGAGCACCGTCGGCACATGGGCGAACGTAGGCCGGTCGAACCCGAGAGCATCGAACAGCAAGGCCTGGCGCGGCGTGTTCGAGAGGTGTCCGGCGCCCCTCACGACGTGGCTGATGCCCATGGCCGCGTCGTCGACGACCACGGCGAAGTTGTACGTGGGCAAGCCGTCGGAGCGGAGCAGGATGAAGTCGCCGATGTCGTCCCGGTCGACGCGCACGGCGCCACGCACGGCATCCTGAATGATGACCGGTTCGCCGTCCGGCACGTGGAAGCGGATCGTGGGCGTCCGGCCCTCCTTCTCGAAGGCCGCCTTCTGCCGGTCGGTCAGGTGCAGGCAGGTGCCGTCGTAATGGGGTTTCTCTCCGCGTGCCAGCGCCTGCTCGCGGCGTGCCCGCAGCTCATCCGGCGTACAGTAGCAGTGGAAGGCCTGCCCTTCGGCCAGGAGCCGCTCGGCCTGGGCCCGGTAGTGCGGAAGCCGCTCGCTCTGCCGATACGGGCCATGCCCGCCTCGCACCGTTCCGTCGGCCATCGGCCCCTCGTCGGGCTCCATGCCGAGCCACGCCAGATCGGCCAGGATGCCGGTCTCGGCGTCCGCCAGGTTGCGCTCCACGTCCGTGTCCTCGATACGCAGGACGAACGTGCCGCCGTGGTGTCGGGCGAGAATCCAGTTCAGCACGGCGATGCGGGCGTTGCCCACGTGGAGGCTGCCGGTGGGGCTGGGTGCGAAGCGAACGCGAAAGGAGCTCATGAGGCCAGGTGTTCCAGGACTCGTCGTGCGAGGTTGTCGGAAAAGCCCGGCACGGCGGCGATCTCCTCCACCGTCGCCCCGCGCAGCGCTTTCACGCTTCCGAAATGGCTGAGCAACACGCGCTGTCGGCGCGGGCCGATGCCCGGGATTTCGCCCAGCTCGCTGGCGAGGGTCCGTCGCCTGCGCAGCTTGCGATTGTACCTGATGGCGAACCGGTGCGCCTCGTTTCGGATCCGCTGGAGCAGCCGGGATGCGTCGCTGGTGCGGGCCAGCGCCAGCGGGTCGGAGTGGCCTTCCGTGTACACCTCTTCCTCCCGCTTGGCCAGCGCGCACAACGCCACGTCCGGGGCGCCCGACGCCCGCGCCGCGGTCGAGGCTGCGGACAGCTGGCCCTTGCCACCGTCGATGACGGCCAGCTCCGGCATGGGCAGGTCTTCTTCCGAGCGGCGCCGGAAGTACCGGCCCACGACCTCGGCCATGGAACGGAAGTCGTCGTTTCCCCAGTCGCCACGGATGCGGAAACGGCGGTACTCGTTCTTGTTCGGTGCGCCGTTGGCGAACACGACCGCGCTGCCCACCACCTCGCTCCCCTGCGTGTGAGAGATATCGAAGCACACGATGAGCCGCGGCACCACCTTCAGCTCCAGGGCCTCCTGCAGCTCGTAGAGCACGTCGTCCGCCCGGCGCGGCGCAGCCTCCTCCAGCACGGCGCGCTCCTCCAGCGTGTGGCGCGCGTTCTGCGCCGCCAACTCCACCAGGCGCCGTTTCGCGCCCCGCTGGGGCACCCGGGCGTGCAGGCGGCGCGGCGCCACCTCGTTCAGCAACGATTCCAGGGCCTCCCGGTCTTCGAACTCCGACGGGAACAGGATCTCGCCCGGCAGGTCCGCCGTCCCCTCTTCGCCACGGCCCAGGTAGAACCGCGTCGCTACCGTAGAGAGCACTGTCTGCTCGTCCTCGGCCTGCAGATTCTCGAACTGGGCCACCTTCCGGCCCAGCAGCTTGCCGTCGCGGATGCGCAGCTGCACCGCCGAGGCACGATCGCCGTCCCGGGCCACGCCGATCACATCCTGATTCCCGCCCCGCACGTCCAGCGCGCGCTGGCGCCGCTCGATGGAGTCGAGCCCCGTGAGCACGTCACGCAGGTTCGCGGCGCGCTCGTAGTCCAGGGCCTCCGCCGCTTCGCGCATCTCCTTCTCCACCCGTCGGCGGACGCCCTCCGTGTGCCCGCCCAGCACATCCAGGATCTCATCCACCATGGCCCGATAGTCCGCCCGATCCTGGAGCCCGACGCACGGCGCCTTGCAGCGGCCGATATGGTAATCCAGACACGGCCGCGACGGCGCGTCGGTCGGCAGGTCGTAGCGACAGCTGCGCACCGTGTATGCCCGCTTGATGACCTCCAACGCCAGACGCATGGGCCCCACGTCCGTGTACGGCCCGAAATAGCGGCCGCCGTCGTTCTCCAGCCTGCGTGTCACGAACACGCGTGGGAACGGCTCCTGGACCGTGACCTTGATGTACGGATAGCGCTTGTCGTCCCGGAGCTGGATGTTGAACGGCGGCCGGCGTTCCTTGATGAGGTTGGCTTCCAGCAGCAACGCTTCGGCCTCGGAGCCTACCACGATGGTGTCGACATCCCGGACCCGGCGCAGCATCTCCCGGTTTTTCAACGAAGACGTGGGATCCTGGGCGAAATGACCGCGCACCCGGGCACGCAGCGATTTCGCCTTGCCGATGTACAGGATGTCTCCGCGTCCGTTCCGGAACAGGTACACGCCTGGTTCCCGGGGCAGATGCTTCAGCTTCTTTTCGAGGATCTCGTTCACAGCGCTTCGCCGCGTCCCACAACCTTCCCCGGTGTGGCCACCGGAGGCCCATGCCAGTATACCCGCCGTGCCGCGGGCGTTCCGTCGCCGTCAACGATCCGGTCGGCGCGTCGCACGGCGCAGAAGCCGGTCGGCCTCATCCAGGCCGAGGACTTGCCCCAGCCACAGGTAGACGATGCCAAAGCCGCCCACGCCCACACCCAGGCGCACGATGTTCGTCAGGCCGAGCCCTGCAACGGCCAGCGCCTGCATGGCCGGCAGCAGCTCGACCAGGCCTCGTCCTACGGCCGCTGCCACCACCGCGGCCAGGATCATGCGGGCGAGGGGGCCGGTAGGCGGGGCGACGGGACCCAGCTGCCGGCTCAACCGGATGCGCAGCAGCCACCATTCCAGCCACGCTGCCACCCCCGCGCCAAGCGTCAGGCCCAGGACGCCCAGCGGCTGGCCCGCCATGCCGGGCGAGCGCCAGAACCCGAAGCCGTAGGGCCCGAACGAGAGGGCGGGCACGTGCAGGGCGCCCAGCGTGATGGCGGGGGTGTGCACCTGCTCCAACTGGACCATCAGCGCGACGCCCACCACCGCGGCGGTCCCCACGCGGATAGCAGCGGTCTTGGCTGGCGTCTTCGTGTCGTGCAATGCGAAGAACGCCGAGGAAAACAGGCGAGTCCCCGTGGACGCGAACAGCCCGAGTGTGAAGCCCAGCAGCACCACCCAGACCACCAGCGTATCGGCTCGCCCGAACACCCCGCGCTGGTACAGGGCCGCCACGATCACGTCGCCCAGGGCCAGGTAGCCGAGCACCGTGGGCACCACGAAGAACGCCATGCGTTGCAGTCCGGCGTTGACCCGCAACCGGAGTCGCTCGCGGTCCTGGCTGCGTTCGCGTGCCAGCTCCGGCAACTCCGCGGCGGCCACCGACATGCCGAACAAGCTCACCGGCAGCATGTAAAGCGTCTGTGCGTACGCCAGCGTCGCGACGGCGCCAACGGCCAGCAGCGACGCGAGGATCAGGTCCACCCAGCCCGCGATCTGCACCACACCACGTCCCGCGATGGCCGGCAGTGCGTTGCGCACCGTCATGCGCACGCCCCGCAGCTTCGTGTCCCAGCGCACATGGAGCGACCGCTCCAGCCGCAATACCCACGGCAGCTGCACCAGGAACTGCAGGCCGCCGCCCAACAGGGCGGCCCACCCCACCACGATCGCCAGGGACGGCTGCCGGGCCGGCGTCGCGTACCGGAAGCCGAACACCAGCATCGCTGCGATCATGGCACCGTTCGACAACACCGGCGTGACGTACGGGATGAAGAAACGGCGATGGCTGTTCAGGATGCCCAACGACCAGGCCGCCAGCACCAGCAACCCGGCCATGGGGAAGATGATGCGAACCAGGGTGATGGTAAGGTCGAAGCGTGGGTTACCGGCGAAGCCGGGGGCCAGGATCGATACGAGCACCGGCGCCGCCACAATGCCCAGCAGCGCGAGTCCGCCCGCCAGGGCCACCAGGAGCGCGAACACCGCCCCGGCGACACGCCCGGCCTCCTCCTCCCGACCCTGCTCCAGCAGCTCCGCGTACACCGGGATGAACGACGCGCTCAGGGTGCCCTCGCCCAGCAGGTTCTGCAGCACGTTCGGCACGCGCAACGCCGCACGCAGCGCGTCCGCCGAGTACGACGTGCCCAGGAAGCGCGCGAACAGCGCTTCGCGCACCAGCCCGGAAAGGCGGCTCAAAAAGATGCCCGCTGCCACCCATTGGGCGGAGCGGGCCGACGAGCGCCGACTCACCACCTCACTCGGCGTCATCGCCCGGCGGCAGGGCGTCCTGGGACGCTCGTTTCTGAAGAAGCTGCTGCACGAACTCGCTCTGCTCCTCCAGCTGCTGCACCGCGGCGTTCAACCGCTCCACGTCGCTCTCCAATGCGCCGAGTCGCGCCGAAATGCCGCTCTCCAACTCTTCGTCATCCCGCTCCAGCCGCTTCGCCAGGGCACGGCCGAGCTGGGAGTCCAGGATCACCGCGACCAGCGGGATCAGCAGGGCGATAATGATGATGATCCAGAGCATGACGCGTAATCATACCCCGTCCGACAGCACCGGAGCAAGCGGAATCCGCCAGCTACGCGCAACGGACCCCGTCCCAACCCTGCTGCGCGCGGCCCAGCTCGACCTCCATCCGGTCCAGCAGGTCGCCCAGAAGGTCACGTCCGTAGCGGGACAGGTACTGGTACACGTTCAGCACGCGTTCCTGGGGCTTGTTGTGCGGTCGCAGGTTGTCAAACGCCTTCTGGATCTGATCCACGGCGATCTCGTGCTGCTGCCGCACGTGCTGCCGGATCTTCTTCTCCGCCTCCGACAGGGCCTGGAAGCTGGCGTTGCGTGCGTGGAAGATCGGCCCCTTCAAGGTGGGGTCCACGGGTTGGGCCGCGTCGAACAGCTGCCCGTACCCCTCCTGGATCGACCGGCGCAGCGCCGACAGGGCCGCCATGGCCGACTCGGGTATCTCGTCCTGTACGTACTCCGCCGCAACCTCGTGCACCGGCCGTTCGAAGACGTCCAGATCCAGCCCCAGCTTGTCCAGCACTTTCCGCACCTTCGTCTCCACCAGCGTGACGCTGAACCGCGGAAAAACCAGCGGCATGCCCACATCGTGCGCCGCAAACAAGCAGCCCGTCTGCGCCAGATACCTCAGCTCCCCCGGTCCCGCCACGTAGGCCAGCGTAGGGAACACGTGGCTCTCAACGACCGGCCGCAGCAAGACGTTTGCCGAGAACCCGTCCCGGTCCCCGTCGAACATGTCCCACAGCTCCGTATCCGTCATCCGCCGATGCGACGCCCGCAGTACCCAGGCGCCGTCATCCCGCAGGATACGCTCCCGCCCGTGCGCATCCTCGTAGAACACGTTCGTGGCCCCTTCGATGATGCTCACCTGCGCTTCATACCCCGCCTCCGCGAGCCGACCCGTCTGTTGCACCAGCATCCGCTCGTGATCCGCCGCCGCCGAAAGCTCCTTCCGCATCACGGCCGCGCCCAACTCCCGCACAACCGGATCCTGCGCGTCCGTCACCAGCAGGTCGAACGCGCCGAACAGGTCCCGCACCGTTTCCGTGAACGCCCGAGCCATCGTATGCTCCGGCTGGTACGCCCGGCGCAAGGATTCGAGCAGTTTGCCGCTAAACTCTGAATCTGGAAGCAGATCGGCAAGTTCATCTAACGTTGATTCTATACCACGGCCCAGAGTCCGGCGACCCATGGACGGGCGGCGATCACTGCCGGGGCCCAGCTCCACGCGTCGCAGGTTGTTGTCGCGGTCCAGGAAGTCGGCGTGGTTGACCTCGTCCCAGTCGTGGTCATCGGAGGCCACCCAGAAGAGGGGGGCGACCGGCACGTCGAGCGCTTGCTCGAGCGCGCGGGCCAGCGCGACGGCGGAGAGCGTCTTGTGCACTGTAAACAGCGGCCCGGTGAACAGGCCGGTCTGCTGCCCGGTGGTGACGAAGAAGCCGTCGCCGTTTGCGATGCGTTCGAGGCGTCGTGCTGCGGCGTCGCTGGTCGGCGTAACGGCTTGCGCCATCCGTGCGAGGCGTGAGGGGTCGAAGCGGGCTCGGACCTCGTCGGCTTTGCGCCGGTAGGCCTCCGGGTCCCCGGGGAAGCCGGGGTAGAAGGGCGCGAGGGCCGGAGCGGCCCCCAGGTAATCCTCCACCAGGCCCGTTCCGGACAGGGGCCGGACGTGCAGCTCGAGACTCAGGACCGCCTCCTTCCCTCCAACGATGGGCGTGTGGTCATTCGCTGCCTTTGTGGTAAGGTTCTCCGCGCGTGATGGTACCGGCGCGGTAGATCTGCTCCGCCAGGTTGAGCCGGGCGATATCGTGGGGCAAAGTGAAAGCCGACAGGGAGAGGCGGTAACGGGCGCGTGCGACGGTGCCCGGTGCGAGGCCGAGCGCGCCGCCGATCAGGAACGCGGCGCCGGGAGCCGAGTGCACGGCCAGGTCCTGGAGGTAACGCGCCAGTCGAGCGGAGGTCCACGATTTGCCGGTCCGGGTGACCGCCACGACATCGATACCTTCCGGCACGGCGGCCATGAGCCGGTCGGACTCCGCGGCGCGCACGTCCGCTGCCGTCCCCCGGGCCTTCTCTTCCCTCACCTCGACCACCTCGAACGGCCAGTACCGTGCGGCGCGAGTCTCGTACTCGCGGATGGCCGGAGCCAGGAGTCGGCCGGGCCGTCCGACCGCCAGCAGCATGACCTTCACGCCAGTCTCTCCGGGGCCACGGCGCCCGTAGGGCTGCCCGTGCCGCGCAGCACCGTGTCCACACGGAATCGCTCGCTGGCCTCCGGCCAGTCGACGTTGTGCTGCAGTCCCCTGCTCTCCTTTCGCCAGCGTGCGCACTGCACGATGAGGAGAGCGGTTTCCACCAGGTTGCGAGTGCTCAGCATCGTGGCGTGAGGGCGTTGGCGCGCGAACATGTCCAGCACGCGGGCATGGAGCTCCTGCAGGCGACGGAACGCCCGCTCCAGCCTTGCGTCGGAGCGGACGATGCCGGCGTCGGTCCACATCAGTGCACGCACGTCCTCCTGGATGGCGCGACAATCGTCCTGCGTGGGGGCGGCGGAGCCGCCGTAGTCCGGGCGGGCCTCGCGGCCGCCCGCGGGCGTGTCCGATTGCTTGAGCCGCTTCAGCACGTCCGTGGCCGCCCGATGGCTGTACACCACGGCTTCCAGGAGGGAGTTGGACGCCAATCGGTTGGCGCCGTGCACACCGGTGCACGCCACTTCGCCCGCGGCGTAGAGGCCGGCCAGGTCGGTGCGGCCGTCGTAGTCCGTGCGCACGCCGCCGCAGGAGTAATGGGCGGCCGGCACGACGGGGATGGGCTCCGTGCGGATGTCGATGCCTCGTTCCGCGCACGCCGCCAGGATATTCGGAAAGCGTTGTTCGATGGTTTGCGTGGGGATCGGAGACAGGTCCAGCCAGACGTGCGGCGCGCCGGTCTCCTTCAGGACGCGATCGATCTCGCGGGCCACCACGTCGCGTGTGGCAAGGGATCCCATCGGGTGAGACCGCACGACGGGCTCTCCCTCGAGCGTGCGCAGCACTGCGCCTTCGCCGCGCACGGCCTCCGAGATCAGGACCGCCCGCCCTTCCGCGGGATACAGCGCCGTAGGATGAAACTGGACGAACTCCAGGTTGGCGACGGAGGCGCCGGCCCGGTACGCCATCGCGACGCCGTCGCCCGTGGCGATCTCGGGATTCGTCGTGTGCTGGTACACGCGGCCGAGGCCGCCGGTAGCGAGAAGCGTGAAACGTGCATAGAACGGCTCCACCTCCCCCGTCTCCACGCAGAGCACGTCGGCGCCCAGGCAGCCGAGGGAGCCGGATCTGCCGTCCACGATGAGCTCGACCGCCTCGTGGTCCTCCAGGATCTCGATGTTCGGGTGTTGTTCCGCAGCGGCCAGCAGCGCTCGCTCGATCTCCCGCCCCGTCAGGTCGGCGGCGTGCACGATGCGCCGGTTGCTGTGGCCGCCTTCGCGGCCCAGGGAAAGACGTCCCTGGCTGCGGGTGAAAGCGACGCCCCAGTCCATGAGCTCCTGGATGCGATCGGGCCCTTCCTGCACCAGGTTGCGCACGGCGGTCTCGTCGCACAGGCCGGCACCGGAGCGGAGCGTGTCGGCGACGTGGGAGGCGAAGGTGTCGTCGGGGCTGACCACAGCGGCAATTCCGCCCTGCGCGTAGTTCGTGTTGGAATGGGAGCGGCGCTTCTTCGTGATGAGGGTGACGTCCGTGCCATCGGCCACCTTCAACGCGAAGCTCAGGCCCGCAATGCCGCTGCCGATGACCAGCACGCCTGTCCGATGCACGCTCATGGTGCCATCCGGTCCAGGATCTCTGTCAACGCGTCCTCCCCTTCTTCCACGACAACCTGTTGGTCCAGGACCCAGAGCACGTCCGGGTCCAGGAGCTTACGCAGCTTAACGGCATCCTTCGCCGTCGTCACGAGGTCGCGTCCGCGCGCCGCACGGCGAATGGCGGCGACATCGTCCGGGCCATAGCGGTAATGATCCGGGAATTCCAGCAAATCCACGATCGGCGCACCCGCGGCACGCGCCTGCTGCACAAACGCCTCCGGCTGCCCGATGGCGGCGACGGCCACACACTCCGCCGGCGTGCCCTGGCGCGGCGTGCCGGCGGGCGTCTTCCAGCCGGCAGGTGCCAGGTGCACACGCGCAACCGGGCGTGGCACGATTCGGGCCAACGCGCCGGCCACGCTCCGGGCACGGTCGGCATCGGCCGAGCGCCGCGTGACCACGAGGACGTCCGCGCGCTGCAGGGCGCGAAGCCCCTCTCGCCACGGCCCACGCGGCAACATCGGTGCCGTTCCCGTCCATGCCTCGGCAGCGACCAGCACCAGATCCACGTCCCGTGCCATGCGCCGATGCTGGAAGCCGTCATCCATCACCAGCACGTCGGCGCCCTGCCCGACCACCGCCACCGCCGACGCGCGCCGGTTCCTGGCGGCCATCACCGGCATGTCCGGGAACCAGGCGCGGTGCAGCAGCGGCTCGTCGTCCGCGTACCCGCCATGGAGGATCGCCGGACGCGCACCCCGCTCCTGCAGGCGGGCCACCAACCATCGCGTGAACGGCGTCTTGCCCGTGCCACCCACCGTCAGGTTTCCCACGCTGAGCACCGGCACCGGAGCCCGCCAGGGCCGCAGCACGCCGGCGTCGTACTCCCGGTGATACAGCCAGTCCCCGAATCTGAACAGCGCCGCGGGGGGCGCCAGCAGGCAGCCCAGCGCGCCGCCGGCAGCCTGCCCCGTGCGCCAGCGTCGCTCCACACGCGCTCGCAACCCTTCACGACTGAATGGCATCCACCTGCTCGGTGAGCCGGTTCAATTCGGTCTCCACGTGCTCGCTCAACGCCTCGATCTCGTCCGGTCCGGCGTCGGGCGGGATGGTGATGGGCGCTCCGTACACGATGTCCACATGGGAGAACGGCTTGGGGACCAGGAACCGGTCCCAGCTTTCGAACCACCATGCCCGGTCGGCGGCGGCGGAAACCGGCATGACCGGCGCACCGGTACGTTGCGCCAGCAAGAGGGCGCCGTTCTTCATTTTCTGTTTGGGGCCTCGCGGGCCGTCGGGCGTGATGGCCGCCGAGCGACCCTGTTGGACCTGTTCGAAGAGCTTCAGAAGCCCTTCCCTGCCCCCCCTGCTGCTGGATCCCCGTACTGGCACGAATCCCCAGCGCCGTACCACGCGGGCAATGTACTCGCCGTCGCCGGACCGGCTGATGAGCGTGGTCATGCCTTCGTGTCTGTGGTAGTGCGCGAGCGGCAGGAGGCGGCCGTGCCAGAGCACGTACACGACGGGCTGGTGCGCGGCCAGGAGCGGCTCCCGGTGATGGCTGTCGATGAGCCGGTAACGGACGCTGGACAACAGGGTGGTCAGGGTGACGTAACCGGCGGCGCCGCCGGCGGCGTACCGCAGCTCGCGCCTCATGGCTCCCCCAGGAGATCCGCCGCGAGGTCCACAACCCGTTCTGCGGTCGAGTGCCCGTCCTGCTCCGGTTCGAGGGCGGCACGCACGCGTTTCAATCCCTCCAGCGCGTGATCCCGGGTGGGACCCGGATCCACCAGCGGCACCAATGCGCCGGCGAGTGCGTTCGGCGTCGCGGCAGTCTGCAACAATTCCGGAGCGAGCCGTTCTCGGGCCACGAGATTCACGAGTCCGATGTGCTCCACGTCCACGAGTCGCCGGGCGATCCAGAACGTCAACGGATGCGTGCGATACGCGATGACCATGGGCACACCCGCCAGCGCCGTCTCCAGCGTCGTCGTGCCGGACTTGACGAGAGCTGCGTGGGCGTGTGCCAGCAGCGTGCGTGGCGCCTCCGCCACCGGGACACGTGCGGCGGCGTACAGTGAAGCCGGGACGTCCGCCGCTCGCGCGACGACCGGTTGCAGATCGGGACGTTGTGCTCTCAGCCGGTCGGCCGCGGCCTGGAACAGCTCGAGATGCCGGTCCACCTCTTGGCGCCGGGACCCGGGGAAGATGGCCAGGATGGGTCGTGCGGCGTCGATTCCCAGCGCCCGACAGAACGCCGTGCGCCCCGTCGTCTCGGGCGGCAGGTCCAGGAGCGGGTGGCCGACGAACTGGGCCTCCGCACCGAAGTCGCGGAACAAGGGGACCTCGAAGGGAAGCACGACGGCCAGCCGGTCCGTGACCCGGGCCAGCTCTGCGGCCCGGCTGCGATGCCAGGCCCACACCTGGGGCGCAATGTAGTAGAGCACCGGGAGGTGATCGGCGTGCGCGGATCGCGCCAGCCGCAGGTTGAATCCCGGGTAGTCGATGGGCAGGACCAAGTCGGCGTGGCGGCGGGCCATCTCGGCCCGCATACGTCGGAGCAGGCCCAGGAAGAACGGCAGATGCCGCACCACTTCCGCAAAGCCCAGCACCGTGAGCCGGTCGAAATCGGCGAGCAGCTCCACGCCCGCACGAGCCATGCGGGGGCCTCCCAGGCCGAACAGGCGCGCCTCGGGCCATCGTCGTAGCAGGCCTTGCGCGACTGCTGCCCCGTGCGCATCCCCTGACGGGTCGCCCGCGGACAGGAAGATGCTGGGGGCCGCCCGGCTCATCTGAAGTGGGCCAGATACCAGATCAGGAACGCCACGACGACCAGTGCGAGAATCAGCTTCCACAGCGCCGGCGGCTGTGTCGGTCCCTTGGCCTGTTCCTTACGCTCGCGCCGTATGCGTAGCAGCGACATGCTCTTCGATGCGTTCGACAATCTCAAGTGCGACCGCCAGCGCGCGGCGGCCCGCCACGCCGTCCACCGCCACGTCCGCTTCCCCCGTTACGGCTTGCACGAAGCTCTCCAGCTCCACGCGCAGCGGTTCTGCGCCGTCGCCAACCAGCGACACACGCTCCATGATCTCCTCGAGCCGGTCCGCCGCGATGGGCTCGCCGGGCTCGAACGTCAGGCCGGGACGCAGGCGCAGGAACTCGCCACGACCCGCCCCCAGGTCCAGGCTGATGTACCCGGAGCGCTGGAAGAAGCGGAACTTGCGCACCCGTTCCTGTGATACCCGGCTCGCGGTGAGATTGGCCACGCCCCCGCCTTCGAACTCCAGGCGCGCATTCGCGATGTCGGGCCGCGCCGTCAACACCGGCACGCCGGCTGCCGCGATGTGCGTCACTGGCCGGTGGATCAGGCTCAGGAGCAGGTCCAGATCGTGAATCATCAGGTCCAGGACCACGGCCACGTCGGTGCCCCGGGGGCCGAACGGGGCCAGCCGGTGGCACTCCACGAACAGCGGCTCATCGAGGTACGGCTCTGCGGCACGGAGCGCGCTGTTGAAGCGCTCTACGTGGCCGATCTGCACCAGTACGTCGTTTGCCGCGGCCGCTTCCACGATGCGGTCCGCGGCGTCCAGGGACGGCGCGATGGGCTTCTCGATGAGCATGTTCGCGCCATGCTCCGCCGCCCGCACCGCCACCTCCTCGTGGGCGCTGGTGGGAACGGCGACCACCACGGCATCTACGGCGTCCAGTAACGAGTCCGGCTCGCCGAACGTGGGCACGCTCAACGTGGCCCCCACCTCCGCCAGGCGCGCCGCGTCGATATCGTGCACGCCCGCCATGTGCACGCCGTCCATGTCCGCCAGGATCCGCGCGTGATGGAACCCCAGGCTGCCCACGCCGATCACGCCGACATTCACCATGACGCCCGTCCCGTGCGCCGACCGTCAGAGGGACACGCCACGCTCGCTCTCCTCGAAGAAGCGCAGGAACTGCTCGACCTCCGGCAGGATCTCCAGGTCCGTCCACGCCCGCTTCAGCGCCTGCGTCACGTTCAGGTTCGACCTGAACATGAGCCGGTACGCACGCTTCAGCTCCCGGCGCGCTTCCGTCGAGAAGCCACGCCGCTGAAGTCCGACGCTGTTCAGCCCGGCCATCTCGATGGGGCTGCCCGCAGCGCGTACGAAAGGAGCCACGTCCTTGGGCACGCGCGACGCACCGCCCACGAACGCGTGCGCGCCGATGCGCACGAACTGGTGGATCGCCGTCAGCCCTCCGACGATGGCCCAGTCCTGGATCTCCACGTGGCCGCCCATGTTCACCGCGTTGGACAGGATCACGTGGTCCCCGATGATACAGTCGTGGGCCACGTGCGCATACGCCATGAGCAGCACCTCCGAGCCCACGACCGTGCGACCGCGTGCCGACGTCCCACGATTCACCGTGGCGTACTCCCGAATCACCGTCCGGTCCCCCACCACCAGCACCGTGTCTTCGCCCTCGAACTTCAGGTCCTGCGGGTCCGTGCCCAGCACGGCCCCGTGATGGATATGGCACGCCGATCCCGTGACCGTGTCGCGCACGCGCACGTGGGAATCGAGAACCGTTTCGTCGCCCAGAGTGACGTTGGGTCCCACGATGCAGTAGGGACCGATGACGACACCTTCTCCCAGAACGACGTCGTCGTCTACGACGGCCGTGGGATGAACGCCCGCCCGTGGCTCCGTTTCCGTTAGCATTCCCCTCCCTTCCTTCACAGGTCCACGATGCGCGCCATCATCTCGGCCTCCGCCACCACCTGCCCGTCCACGCGCCCGACACCCTTCATCCGGCACGTGTGCCGCCGCAGCTGGAGCATCTCCAGCTCGAACACCAACTGGTCGCCCGGCGTTACCGGCCGCCGCCACTTCACGTTGTCCAGGGTCATGAAATAGACCACCTTCTCGTCCGTATCGTCGATGGCATCCATGAGCAGAAGGCCGCCGACCTGCGCCATGGCCTCGATGATCAGAACGCCAGGCATGACCGGATGCCCCGGGTAATGCCCCTGGAAGAACGGCTCGTTGAACGTGACGTTCTTGATGCCCACGATGCGCTTGCCGGCCTCGAAATCGATGATCCGGTCAACCAGCAGCATTGGATACCGGTGCGGAAGGTACTGCAGGATCTTCGTGATGTCGACAATGGGCTCGCCACTGGCGCGGCGCGCCGCCTTGACCAGCTCCCGGGCGGTTTGGAGGTTGCCGGCGTGGCTCGGCCATTCGGCCACCACGTGGGCGTTGACGCGGCCGCCGGTGAGCACGAAGTCGCCGATCATGTCGCCGATCTTGTGGCGCACGAACTCGTCACCGAAGCGCAGCTCCCCGGACGCCAGTCCCTCGTCGTCCAGGACGACGGCGTTCTCGAGGGTGGCGCCCAGGGCGAGCCCGCGCTCGCGCAGGGCCTCGGCTTCACGCAGGAAGCCGAACGTGCGCGCCGGCGCCAGCTCCGCCTGGAACGTGTCGCCCGTGATGTCGAACGAAGCGTACTGGCGTCGGATCAGGGGGTGGTCGAACTCGATCGTGGCCGATACACGTAGCCCGTCCGCCGGGATGCAGCTGTAGCTGCCGCCGTTGGGGCCCTCGACCTGGAACGGCGCATTGAACGTCAACACTCGGGCGGGCTGATCGCTCTCCTCGAGACCGGCCTCGCGCAACACTTCACAGAACGGCCGAAAGCTGCCATCCACGATGGGCACCTCGGGGCCGGTCAGGTCCACGTGCAGATTGTCGATGCCCAGCGCCCCGACGGCGGCTAACAGGTGCTCTACGGTGTGGGCTCGGGCTTCTCCACTCCCCAGCGTGGTGCCGCGGTCCGTGGATTCCACGTGCTCGAGGCCCACGGGGATTTCCGGCTTGCCCTCGAGATCTACCCGGTGGAACCGAATGCCTGTGCCCGGAGGGGCGGGTCGGAACCGCACCTGCGCGCTCTTGCCGGTGTGCAGCCCCACACCCTCCAGGGTCGCTTCCGACGCAATGGTTTGCTGGTTCGGCGAGCTCATTCGCCTTTCATCTCCTCGAGTCGTCGTTCCAGCTCGCGGATCCGCTGCCGCAACGCCGGGATACGGAACAGGTTCGCCTGCGCGCGCAGTGCTTCCATGTGCGGCCGCGCCGGGTATCCACTGTATATGGCGCCTGCCGGCACATCGCCGAATACGCCCGCCTGCCCTCCGATGGAGGCACCATCTCCGATGTGAATGTGCCCTTGGATCCCCGCCTGGCCACCCAGCGTCACACCCGCACCGACCCTCGTGCTACCCGAGATGCCCACCTGCGAGACGACGATGCAACCGTCGCCGATCCGCACATTGTGTCCGATCTGCACCAGATTGTCGATCTTCACGCCGTTGCCGATCTCCGTGGGTCCGATGGAGCCCCGGTCGATGGTCGTGTTGGCGCCGACCTCCACGTCTTCCCCGATGATGACCGTGCCGACCTGCGGGATCTTCCGCAGGCTGCCCTCCACCTGGGCGTAGCCGAAGCCGTCCACGCCAACGCGTACGCCGGAATGGAGAATGGAGCGTGCACCCACCCGCACGCCGTCGTATAGGGTGACATGGGGAAACAGCACGACGTCATCGCCCAGCTCGCAGTCGCGCCCCACGACCGACTGGGCCCCGATCCGCGCCCGCGCGCCGAGGCGCGAACCGGCCTGCACCACGGCATACGCACCAATGCTCACATCCGCGCCCAACGCCACGTCCTCGGCCACGGCTGCCGTGGGATGGACCACCGCCGGTGCGGGCTCCGGAGGGTACAGGTGGGGCAGCAGCACCGCCAGGGCTGCGTGCGGGTCGGTCACGACGACTCGCGGTCGGTCATCCTGGAGCCGATCCAATAGCGACGCCGCCACGAGCAGGGCACCCGCCCTGGACGCCGACACGTCCGCCAGGTACCGGGCCGACGCCAGAAGACCGAGGTCGTCCGGCCCGGCACGGTCCAGCGGAGCCACGCCCGCCAGGGATGGGTCCCCGCCTTCGAGTCGGGCGCCGAGAAGCCGTGCGACCTCGGACGCCCGCATGTTCACGCCTGCGTCTCCGCCGGCGCGCGCCGAGCTCCGCAAAGGCAGGTGTCGCTCACTGGGAATTGCCCGAAAGCGCCTGCAGCCGCTTGATCACCTCTTGCGTCAGATCCAGCGACGGATCCGCCGTGATGATGCCCGACGACGACGCGTCGAAGATGATCACGAAGCCCTGCTGGCGCCGGATGTCATCCAGCACGACCTGGATCCGGTCCGTGATGGGCTTCATCAGGTCCTGCTGCTTCTGCTGTGCCTGCTGCTGCAGGTCCTGTTGCTTCTGCTGGTACTCCTGCTGCTTCTGCCGGATCAGGTCTTCCTGCTGCTGCCGGCGCTGCGGCGTCATGACCGACTGTTGCTGCTGATACTCGTTCATGAGCTGCTGCAGCGAGTCCTGAAGCGGTTGAAGCTGCTGTCGGAAGCCCGCCATCGCCTTGTTCAGCGAGTCCCGCACTTCCTGCGCTCCGGGCGCCTGCGCCATCACCTGCTGAGAATTGATGTAACCGATCTTCCCGGTGACGGTCGCTGTCTGCTGCGTTGGCGGCTTCGCCTTCGTCGCTTGTGCCGTCAGAGGCCCGGCCGTAACGAGCAGCGCACCCAGAATCAGCGTCGACCCTACGAACCTGTTCATACTTTCCGTTGCCGTTGGAGTTACATCCCTTGCCCGAACTTGAAAGCAAGCTTCCAGCCGGGATTGTCTTTGTCGAACCCGTACCCGTAGTCCAGGCCGAGTGGCCCGAACGGCGTCACGAGGGTAATGCCCAGGCCCGCGCCGCGGAAGAGGCGCGTGGGATCCACCTCTCGCACGTTGCGGTACAGATTGCCCGCATCGCCGAAGAGGTACACGGAGATGTTGTCGCCGAACCGCACGGCGTATTCGGCGGACAGACGCACGTATGCGTCGCCGAACCGCTGGGACAGGTTAATGCCGCTGCTGTTCCGGGGATAGTAACCGTACGGCGTGATGGTCGTTTCCTCGTATCCGCGCAATGGGCGACCGAACTGCACGCCGCCCATCCAGAAGCTCTGGAACGGGAATGCGGACGCGTTGCCTACGATGGCGCCGAACTCGCCCGTCAGCCCGAGGGTGAGGCGGACCGGCCGCACACCCGGCTGGCCCTTGCCGAACGAGCCCATCGGCACATACCAGCTGCCGGTGGCCGTGTACTTCTGGAACGGTCCATCACCGCCCAGCGGTCCGCCCACGAGGTCCGCCTCCAGCTTGGTCCGGCTGCCGACCGTGGGGAACAGCGGGCTGTCCAGGTTGTCCCGAGTCAGGGACAGCGTGACCATGCTCTGCGTCGCCGACGGCAACGAGAAGATGGACGTGACGTCGACGCCCGGGAATGCGTGGTAGTCCGTCCTGGAAAGCGAGTAGCCCACGGAGAACCGCGTGAACTGGGGGTCCAGCGGGAACGGCAACCCGAAGGTCAACGTGGCGCCCGTCTGCCGCTGCTCGCCCTGGTTGAACTGGAAGAACCGGTTGTACTTCGAGCTGAACAGGGCCAGGGAGCCACTCACTCGTGAGCCCTGGATGGCGGGGTCCGTATAGCTGGCCTCGAAGTTGTTCGTGTACTGCCCGAACTCGAAGCGCAGGTGGCCGGACTTCGCCTGACCGAACAGGTTCGGCTGGTCGTAGCCCAGGAACCCGGTCAATCCGCCCAGACCGCCGACGGACGTACCGAAGTTGATGGAACCGGTCTGCTTCTCCTTGACCTTGAAGGTCACGTTCACATCGCCGTTGTCCGTCGGCTGGATGTCGGGCAGCGGCATCGGCGTCTCGAAGAAGCCCAGGCCCATGATGCTGCGGTAGCTCTGGATCAGCAGATCTTCGCTGTACACATCGCCGGGCAGCAGGAAGATCCGGTTCCGGATCACGTCCTCGTGCGTGAACGTGTTGCCCTCGATAGTCACGCGATTGACAAACGCAGGCTCCCCTTCCTGGATGTTCCAGCCCACGCGAACGCCCGGCTGTCCTTCCGCGGTCTTGGTACGCTCGATGAACGGATTCACCTGGGCATACAGGTAGCCGCTGTTGCGGTACAGCTGCTGGATGTCGTCGGTCGCCTGGTTGAAGTTGGTCAGGTCGAAGACCGGGTTCTTCGAAGCCACCTGGCCGCTGCTGCGGCCGATGCCGAACCTGCCCAGCAGGCCGCCGTGGGAGCTGAGGAAGTACTGCCGCAGCTGGTCCGTCGGGAAGTGCCGGTTGCCCTCGATGTCCAGGCCCACCAGGTGGTACTGCTGGCCTTCGTCGACCTGGATCATCAGGCGGGCCTTGCCGGTGGTCGGATCCACTTCCAGCGTGTCCTTCTTCACCACGAAATCCAGGTACCCATTCTGCCCGTAATAGTCCGGCAGCGTCTTGCGGACGTCTTCGCGCAGCTTGGCTTCATCGAACGTGCCGTTCTGGAACCAGAAGAAGCCCTCCTTCTTGGTGTTCATCACGCCACGCAGCCGGGCACTGTCGAAGACCTTGTTGCCCTGGAATCGGATCTGGGCCACCGCCACGCGCTCGCCTTCGTCCACGTGGAACACCAGGCGGTACTCCGTGGAATCTTCCGGTACCTGTTCGAGCGTGTGGTCGATCTTGCGCAGCCGGATGCCCTTGTTGGCCAGAAGTTCGCGGACCATGGCCTGGGCGGCGGCCACGCGAGCCGGGTCGTAGGGCACCCCGGATTTCAGTCCGACCGTGTCGCGTACGGTCTTGGCGCTCACATGTTGCAGTCCTTCGAAGTCGATGAAGGCGACCAACGGCCGCTCCTTCACGTCCAGGACCAGCGTTACGGGCGCGTCCGGCTGGTCGCTCATCGGCTCGATGTACACCTTCACGTCGGAATACTGGCCGGTGCGCCAGAGCTTGTGGATGGCGTTCTGCACATCCACGTAGCTGATGCGCTGGCCTTTCCGGATCCCGGACTCAGCCTGGACGAAATCCGAGGGCTGCCGTTTGTTGCCATGCACGACAATGTTCTGCACCAGCACCTGGCGTGTCGCTTCAGGTTGCTGGCCCGGCTGCTGCGCCGAGGCACGACTGGCGAACAAGCCCAACGCGGCGGCCAGCAGCCCAGCCGCCGTCGCCGCGCGGGAAAAACGCATCATCTCATTCATGTCTTCGTCGAGGATGGCACCCGGAATTTCAGGGACTCGCCCTCCGGCGCCACGTCCGCTTCGATCACGTCACCGGCAGAGTATTCCGAGGTCAGGATCTTTTCCGACAGCGGGTCCTCCAGGTACCGCTGGATGGCGCGGCGCAGCGGCCGGGCCCCGAACTTCTCATCGTAGCCGCGTTCCACGAGGAAGCTCACGGCGTCGTCGGTCAGCTGGATGGTGAGTTCCTCCTCCTCGAGCCGTGCCTGCACGTCCTTCAGCATGATGTGCACGATCTGACCGATCTGCCCCCGGTCCAGCGAGTGGAAGACGATGATGTCGTCCACGCGGTTGAGGAACTCCGGGTTGAACGCACGCTCGATCTCCTCACGCACCTTGCTCTGCATGATGTCGTACGTGCTCTCGGCGTCCCGGTCGTGGAACCCGAGTGAGGCCTTCCCCTTGCTGATGTCCCGCGCGCCCAGATTGGACGTCATGATCAGGACCGTGTTCTTGAAGTCGATCTGGCGCCCGTAGTTGTCCGTCAGGTGCCCTTCGTCCAGTACCTGCAGGAGGATATTGAACACGTCCGGGTGCGCCTTCTCGATCTCGTCCAGCAGCACGACCGAGTACGGGCGGCGGCGCACCGCCTTCGTCAGCGTGCCGGAGTCTTCGTAGCCCACGTAGCCCGGAGGCGCGCCGATGAGCCGCGACACGGAGAACTTCTCCATGTATTCGCTCATGTCCACCCGGATCAGCGCGTCCCGGTCGGCGAACAGGAACTCCGCCAGCGCGCGCGCCAGCTCCGTCTTGCCCACGCCCGTCGGGCCGCTGAAGATGAAGCTGCCGATGGGACGATACGGGTTCTTGAGGCCCGCACGGCTGCGCCGGATCGCCCGGCTGATGGACGCGATCGCCTCGTCCTGCCCGACGACCCGCTTGTGCATCTCCTCTTCCATGTTCACCAGGCGCGCCGTCTCGGCCTCCTTCAGGCGCGTCACCGGAATGCCCGTCCAACGGCTGACGATGAACGCGATGTCCTCCACCTCGATGACCGGCCGGTGGGATTTGCGCTCCTCTTCCCACTCCTCCTGCTTCTTGCGGATCTCGGCGTGCAGCTCCCGCTCACGGTCCCGCAGCTCTGCCGCCCGCTCGAAGTCCTGGTCCCGGATGGACTCATCCTTCTTGGAGGCCAACGCTTCCAGCTCCGCCTTCAGGTCGGCCACCTCGGGCGGCGGCACCTGGGTCGCCAGTCGCGCGCGGGCGCCGGCCTCGTCGATTACATCGATCGCCTTGTCCGGCAGGAACCGATCCGTGATATAACGTTCCGACAGCTTCGCCGACGCTACCAGCGAGTCGTCCGGGATCACCACCCGGTGGTGTTCCTCATAGTGCTGCCGCAAGCCTTTCAGGATATCAATCGTCTCGTCCACTGTCGGCGGGTCCACGATAACCGTCTGGAAGCGCCGCTCCAGCGCGCCGTCCTTCTCTACGTACTTGCGATACTCGTTCAACGTCGACGCGCCGACGCATTGCAGCTCGCCCCGTGCCAACGCGGGCTTCAACATATTGGATGCATCAATAGCGCCTTCCGCTGCCCCGGCCCCTACCAGCGTATGCAGCTCGTCGATGAACAGGATGACGTTCTGGTTCTGGGCGATCTCGTTCATGATCGCCTTGAGCCGCTCCTCGAACTGCCCGCGGTACTTGGTGCCCGCGATGACCGCCGCCATGTCCAGCGCCAGCACGCGGTGGTCCTTCAGGCTGTCCGCCACCTCGCCTCGCGCGATCAGCTGCGCCAGGCCCTCCACGATGGCCGTCTTGCCCACACCCGGCTCGCCGATGAGCACCGGGTTGTTCTTCTTGCGCCGCGACAGGACCTCCATGACGCGCTCGATCTCCTGCTCACGCCCGATCGTGGGGTCCAGCTCGCCCTGGCGGGCCAGGTCCGTCAGGTCGCGGCAGAAATGGTCCAGCGCCGGGGTCTTGGATTTCTTCTCACCCTTGGGCGTGGCGCCTCCGCCTCCGCCGGGCGCGGCCGGTTGAGTCGGATTCATGTCACTGCCCAGCAACTTGAGCGTCTCGGCACGTGCATCCTCGAGCGCCACGCCCAGGGAATTGAGGACCTGGGCGGCAATCCCCTTCTCCTCCCGCAGAAGGCCCAGCAACAGGTGTTCGGTGCCGACGTAGGAATGGTTCAGCTCCCGGGCCTCGGCCATGGCGTATTCGAGCACCTTCTTGGCCCGCGACGTGTACGGGAGCTCGCCCAGCGCGATGGTCGCCTTGCCCTTCCGGACCGACTCCTCGATGCGCTCGTGGATCTGCTCCAGGTCCACGTTCAGGTTCATGAGCACCGCGGCGGCAACGCCTTCGCCCTCCCGGATCAGGCCCAGGAGGATGTGCTCCGTGCCGACGTAGTCGTGTTGCAGGCGGATGGCCTCTTCGCGTGCCATCGCCAGCACTTTCCGGACCCGGTCCGTGAAGTTGTAATTCATTGGTGTTCCCTTGCGCACCTGATGTTGGGTCCCGGCTCAGCCCTGCCGATTCAGCTCGGGCCCGTTGCCACTGGCATCCGGCTCGCCGTCCGAGGCGAGGGCTCCGCGCACATACCCGGCGCGGTGCAGGTCTGCCTCGGAGTCGGTCAACGAACGCCCGGCGGCCTGTTCCAGATGGGCCGCCTGACTGTAGATCATGATCTTGTTCAGCGTGTATACACTGACTTTGGGAAGCAGTTTCATGCTCACGCCGAGGCGCACTCCGCTCAGCAGATTCATGACTTCTTCGAAGGACAACGACCGAGCATAACGCAACAGGCCGTACGCCCGCCAGATCTTGTCCTCGATCACCGCAGGCGCCTCCCGCATCAAAACACTCCTGGCCTGTGCCTCGTACTGGATCACCTGCCGCACGATTCGCTCCAGATGATCCACCAGATCCTCTTCGCTCTTGCCCAGCGTCGTCTGGTTGGACACCTGGAAGAAATTGCCCACCACCTCCGAGCCCTCGCCATAGAGCCCCCGGAAGGTCAGGCCGACCTGGCCCAGGCCCTGAAGCACCTTGCCGATCTCTTTCGTCAGGACCAGGCCCGGCAGATGCACCAGCAGGGAGGCCCGCAGGCCCGTCCCCACGTTGGTCGGGCAGCTGGTCAGGTAGCCGAACTCGTGGTGGAACGCCATGGGCAGCTCGGCGCCCATCTCCTCATCCAGGCTGTCCACCAGATGGTAGGCATCACGAATGCGCAACCCGGACAACAGGCTCTGGAGGCGCAGGTGATCCTCTTCGTTCACCATGGCGCCGAGCCGTTCGTCGTCCGACAGCAACAGGCCCGCGCCCGGCGCTGGACCGTCGCCATCCTCCCCCGAGATTTCCCGCGAGATGAGGTGACGCTCCAGCAGCACCTGCCGCGAAAGTTTCGGGATGGACGCCAGCTCGATGACGGCGCCGTCCGCCAGGGCCGTGTGCTCACGCGCCACCGTGCACACGCGCTCGAAGATCGCTCGGCGTTCCTCTTCGCTGAGGCGCGGCTCGAAGGCATGCCCCTGGAGGTTGCGTGCCAGCCGGACGCGCGTGGAAAGCACGATATCCGCGTTCGGGCCGCTGGCCTCCAGCCAGGCGAGGCCAAAATCCCCCAACGTGGTCGGATCAAGCATCATCTGAGCCTTCCAGGACGCGGATCTGATCCCGCAGCTCGGCGGCGCGTTCGAAGTCCTCCCCCTGAACGGCCTTGTCCAGCTTGCGTCGCAGGCCCGACAGGCGCTCCTGCCGCTCCGCTTCCGTCGGGTCGGGCGGCAGGTAGACCTTGCCCAGGTGCTGTGTGCCGCCGTGCAGCCGGCGCAGCAAGCCGCGCAGGTGCGCTTCGAACGTGACGTAGCAGTGCGGGCAGCCCAGCAGGCCCGTGCGCTTGAAATCCTCCAGACGCAGGCCGCAGTACCCGCATTCCCCGTTCCCGGGCTCCATCACGGCCTCGCGGCTCATCTGGGCAAGGAAATCCGTGAGCGGGTAATTGACGGTCGCCGTATCCGGTTGCAGCCCCTTTTGGGCCGCGCACGCTTCACACAGGTGAAACGTGTGCATCTCGTTGTTGACGATCTGCGTCAGATGGATCACCGCTTCGTTTTCGCCACAATGATCGCACTGCATGGCGTTCAATCCGGGTAGAGATTCTGCAGCCTGCCCTCCTTCAGTAGGAGGACCCGGTCCGTTCGCTCCGCCAGCTCGCGGTTGTGCGTGACCAGCACCAGGGACACGCCGTGCTCGGCCCGTAGCCCGAAGAACAGGTCGTGCAGGCGTTCGCTGGTGTGGGTGTCCAGGTTGCCGCTGGGCTCGTCGGCCAGGATCACCGTGGGCCGGTTGGCCAGCGCGCGAGCCACGGCGACTCTCTGCTGCTCTCCGCCGCTCAGCGCGAGCGGCCGGTGCTCCGTGCGCGCCGCCAGGCCCACTTCGTCGAGCAGAGCCAGGGCGCGCTGGCGCGCCTCCTCCTCCGCCGTGCCGGCGATGAGCATGGGCATCATCACGTTCTCCAATGCCGTGAATTCACGCAATAGATGGTGGAACTGGAACACGAAGCCGACGTATCGGTTGCGGAAGTCCGCCAGTTCCTGCTCCGAGAGGTCGACCAGCGAACCGCCTGCCACGCGGATCTCGCCCGCCGTCGGCCGGTCCAGCCCGCCCAGTAGGTGCAGCAACGTGGACTTGCCCGCCCCGCTGGCACCTACGATGGCCACTGCCTCCCCCGCCTCCACGCGGATCTCTACCCCATCCAGGACAGTGAGTTCGCCGCCGTCGCCGCCGATGTATACCTTGCGCAGAGCATGGGCGGCGAGCGCCGGCGGACGTCCCCGTTCGACAGCCGGCGGCTGGCCGGCCGTGCCCGGCGCGAGCGCTCCGTCACTCATAACGGATCGCGTCCACCGGCTCCAGGCGCGAAGCCTGGCGAGCCGGATAGATGGTGGCGACGAACGCGATGAGGATGCTGATCGCGACGATCATGATCAGGTCCTCCGGCTGCAGGGCCACGGGCAGCGTGTCAATGAAGTATACGTCTCCCGGCAGGGAAATGAACTTGTACTTGCCCAGGAGCCAGACCAGGAAGAGGCCTGCGCCCGTGCCCAGGAACGTCCCCACCAGCCCGATGATCAGGCCCTGCAGGATGAACACGCGCAGGATGCGCCCGGCGGTCATGCCCATGGCCTTCAGGATGCCGATCTCCCGCGTCTTGTCGGTCACCACCATGATGAGCGTGCTGATGATGTTGAAGGCCGCCACCAGCACGATCAGGAACAGGATCACCGCCATGGCCATCTTCTCCAGCTTGAGCGCAGAGAAGAGAGAGGAGTTCAGCTGCATCCAGTCGCTGGTCCATAACGGGAACCCGAGCTTATCGTCCAGCCTGACCCGGATGGCGCCCGCCTTCCACGGGTCTTGCACGTTCACGGCCAGGCCGCTGACGCCGTCGCCCAGCCCGACGAGCTCCTGTGCGGGCGCCAGGCGCGTGTACAGATTGTTGTTGTCGTACTCGTACATACCCGTGGAGAAGCGGCCCGTCACCTGGAACTTCATCATCTTGGGCATGAGGTTGCCCATGGGGCCCTGCTTCACGTTCTCCACGGAGGCCACGACCACGGTGTCACCCGCGTAGACGCCCAGCTTGTCTGCCAGCCCGTGTCCGATGAGGAGCGGCGGGTACCCACTCTCCGTGGGTCCCAGGGAAAGCTTGCCCTCCCGGATCTGACGCTCGATCACCGTCATGGGCGTCGTCGCCGAGTCCTGCTTGATGCCGTAGAGCATGCCGGCCTGGGCGTACTGCACACCCGGAACCACCACCACGACCTGGGACATGACGAACGGCTCGGCCGCCACCACGCCCTGCGTGGAACGCACCGTCTTCAACGGGCCGCGCCAGTCCTGCATCCGGAAGTTGCGCCCCTGCCGAAAGACGAAGATATGCGGGTTCGTGCCGAGGATCTTCTGTTGCAGGTCCGTCTGCAGGCCGGTCATGACCGCGATCACCGTGATAAGCGCAGCGACGCCCACGAAGATGCCGCCGATGGCGATCAGCGTGATGAGAGACAGGAATCGGCCCTTCCGTCGGGACGCCAGGTAGCGTCGGGCGATGAACCAGTCGAGGCGCTTCACTCCACTCCTTCCGGCCTCATCGTGGGGAACAGTATGACGTCCCGGATCGAGGACCGGTCCGTGAGCAGCATGACCAGCCGGTCGACTCCGATCCCCACGCCGCCCGTAGGCGGCATGCCGTACTCCAGCGCCCTCACGTAATCCTCGTCGTACGTCTGCGCTTCCTCATCTCCGGCCTCACGCAGCCGGGCCTGCGCCTCGAACCGGTCACGCTGGTCCAGGGGGTCGTTCAGCTCGCTGAACGCGTTGGCCAGCTCGCGGCCGGCGATGATCAGCTCGAAACGCTCCGTGAGCGTTTCATCGCCCCGCTTGGGCTTGGCGAGGGGCGACAGCTCCCGTGGATAATCCACGATGAATACCGGGTCCTGCAGGTGGGGTTCCACGTGGGCCTTGAAGAGCTCGTCCAGCAGCTGCCCCCGGTTCAGGCGCGCCACGTCCAGGGCACCTGCCGCTTCCGCCTGCACCCTCAACTCGTCATCCGAGAGGGCACCCGCGTCCAGGCCCCCATACTCCGCAAGCGCTTCCAGGTAGCCCAGACGCCGGTAAGGCGGTTGCAGGTCCAGCGCCCTGCCCTGGTAGGTGATGCGCATGCTCCCCGTTACGTCCCGGGCCACGCCGACGATGAGCTCTTCCACCCGCGCCATGGCTGCCTCGTAGTCGGCGAACGCCTCATAGAACTCCAGCATGGTGAATTCCGGATTGTGCGTCCGGTCGATGCCTTCGTTGCGGAAGTCCTTGCCGATCTCGTAGACGCGCTCCATGCCACCGACAATGAGCCGTTTCAGGTACAGCTCATCCGCGATGCGCAGGAACAGCTGCATGTCCAGCGCGTTGTGGTGCGTGGTGAACGGGCGCGCGGAGGCGCCCCCGTAAAGGGGCTGCAGCACGGGCGTCTCCACCTCGACGAAGCCCTCGCCGTCGAGGTATCGCCGCAGCGCTGTCACCACGCGGCTGCGCGCCACGAACACGTCCCGCACGTCCGGGTTCACGGCCAGGTCCGCGTAACGCTGGCGGTAGCGTTGCTCGATGTCCGTGAATCCGCCGTGCACCACCCGCGTGCCCGCGTCCGACTCCTCCTCCTTGCCCAGGGGCAGTGGGCGCAGGGATTTCGCCAACAGCTGGAAGCTCCGCACCCGCACCGTCGGCTCGCCGGCGCGGGTGCGCATCACGCGCCCTTCCACGCCCACCCAGTCGCCGATATCCAGCAGTGGCAGCAGGTCGTAGGCTTCGCCTACTTCGTTCTGGCGGAAGAACAGCTGGACGCGACCGGCGCGATCTGCCAGGTCGGCGAAGCTGGCCTTGCCGTGCGCTCGGAACCCCACCAGCCGACCCCCCAACCACACCACCGACCCCAGCCCGGCCTCGTCGAGTGTACCTTCCGCTTCGGCCTTCTCCAGCACCGCCCGTGCTTCCGTTGTGTTGTGCGTGACCGGATACCTGTAGGCGTAGGGCTCCACCCCGCGCCGCCGCAGCTCGTCCAGCTTGGCTCTTCTGTCCTCGACGACCTGGCTTCGGTTCTCGACCATCTGCCTCTACGCCACGCGGGCGCCGTACTCTTTCAGGTACGCCTCGATGAAGACATCCAGATCACCGTCCATGACCCTCTGCACATCCCCCACTTTCAGCTCCGTGCGATGGTCGGTGACCTGGGTATAGGGCTGGAACACATAGGACCGGATCTGGTTCCCCCAGGCGATCTCCGTCTTCTGCGATTCCAGCTTCTGACGCTCGGCCTCCCGTTCCTCCAGCTCCCGTTCGTACAGGGCCGCCTTGAGCATCTTCATGGCCGTGGCCTTGTTCTGGTGCTGGCTCCGCTCCTGCTGGCAAGCCACGACGATGCCGGTAGGTAGATGGGTGATGCGGACGGCCGAGCTCGTCTTGTTTACGTGCTGCCCGCCTGCACCGGAGGCCCGGAAGGTGTCGACGCGCAGGTCCTTTTCCTCGATGTCGATCTCGATGTCGTCGTCCACGACCGGATAGACGAATACGCTCGCAAACGAGGTGTGACGGCGCCCCTGCGAATCGAACGGCGAAATGCGCACGAGCCGGTGCACGCCCTTCTCGGCTTTCAGGTAGCCGTAGGCGTGGTCGCCTCGCACCTCCAGCGTCACGCTCTTGATCCCGGCCTCTTCGCCCGGCAGCAGGTCCAGGACCTGGACGTCATAGTCGTGATGTTCACCCCAGCGGCTGTACATGCGCATGAGCATCTCGGCCCAGTCCTGCGATTCGGTGCCCCCCGCACCGGGATGGATGGTCAGCAGCGCATCCCGGTGGTCGTCGGCGCCGCGCAGCATGTTGCGCAGCTCGAGGCGCTCGACATCATGCTCCAGGGCCTGGACCTCCTGCTCCCACTCGGCGGCCAGGTCCGGGTCCTCATCGGCATCGACGAGCTCGCCGAGCTCTGCCAGGTCCTGCGCCTTCTTCTGCGCCCGGGACCAGGGCTCCACCCAGCCTTTCAGATTCTTGATTTCGAGAACGATATCCTTGGCGGCGTCCGGGTCGTCCCAGAAGCCGGGTGAGGCCATCTGCTGCTCGAGCGTCTGGATGCGCGCCCGCTTGGCCTCGACGTCAAAGATAACCTCCGAGCGCACGGATGCGCTCTCGTTGTTCTTCCAGCTGTTCCAGCACGTCGTTCACCATGGTGGCTCCTCATTAATACGAGAGGCCGTCCCCCTGGGACGGCCCCGTGATCAGACGTTCAAGAAGATAACCGGGCCCCCGTCGGCGGGCAACCGATGGCCGGCCGTTTCAGAACACCTTCTCGCCCTTTGCCAGGATGTCGTTGAGCGCGTCCCGGAAATACGGCGTCCTTTTCGCCAGGTTCTCGCCCACCTGCGCCACGTACTCGTCCCAGCTCTTCAGGATTTCTTCCCGGAACTCCCTGCGCAGCGTGCCGTCCGCGAGGCTCCGTGCCCTCCGCTCCGGGTGGTACACCACGATATCGGAAACGAGCGCCCGTGCCAGGCGCCGCGCGCGCGTTTCCGGATCCTGCCGTCCGAACAGCGCGCCCGACGACGCCGGTCCACCGGGCGTCGCGGGAGAGGGTTGGGGCGGCCCAGAGGCCGGACCTACCCGCGCAGGGGCGCTCGGTGGTGGCGGGGCCGGTGGGGCCGGTGGGGCCGGCTCGGCCGGCGGAGGAGCGCTCGGTGTTGCCGGGGCCGGCTCGGCCGGCGGAGGAGTGCTCGGCGGTGGCGGGGCCGGTGGGGCCGGCTCGGCCGGCGGAGGAGCGTTCGCCGGAGGAGGAGCGTTCGCCGGAGGAGCAACGTTTGGTGGCGGAGCCGTCGTCTCCGCTGCGGGCTCCACGCCCGCCGCACTCACGGTGAACACCGCCCCGCATTCATCGCAGCGTGTGCGCACGCCGCCCGGAGGCACGCGCTGCGGGTCCACGCGATAAACCTTGTTACACTCCGGACAACGGATGTTCATGATGGCTTCGACATTTCGGGGTCGGAGGCGTCGATGTCGTCCAGGTCGCCCACGGGACCGTCGGAGCGCCGGTCGACGGCGAACACGGAGCCGGACAGCGTCTTGGCGTAGGACTTCATCTCAGTGGCCAGCTCGCTCACCCGCGCCGTGTGGGTGAAGTGACGGCGCCGGTTCGTGACGACGCCGATGGACAACGTCATGAGCGGAATGCGGTGGATATTCCCGCGTCGGTCCTTGGCGAGGAAGTAGGACGCCCGCCGGTCTTCGGGCGAGTACTGGTACGGGATCAACTCGTCGAAGATTTCAAGGATCTCTTTGCAGCACAACTCCATGTTTTCGATGGGGACGTTGAAGATGAAGTCGTCGCCGCCGATATGGCCCAGGAATCCAGCGGGCGAACGAGCCTTGACCACGTCGCGCAGGATCCGCGAGAGCACCATGATGACCCGGTCGCCCTGGTTGTAGCCGTAGCGGTCGTTGAACTCCTTGAAGTGGTCCAGGTCCGCGTAGCAGACGGCGAACGTCTGGCCGCGGTTCATGCGCTCGGCGATGTCACGCTCGATCTGGACGGTGCCCGGCAGCCGGGTGGAGGGGTGCACACTGACGTCGCGATCTGCGCGGTTCATGGTGACGTCGAGCCGGATCTGCCATTCCGGATCAGTCATCGACGGCGTCAGCACTTCATCGGCACCAGCCTGCATGGCGCGTAGCACGAGGCCGTCGTCATCGTCGTCGGTGGTGAAGATGACGGGAATGATGGCGCTGAACGTGTCGCCCTTCAATGCGGCGCACGTGTCAATGCATACGTCCGTTGCGTCGGCGTCCATCACCACGCACGCCGGGTACGTGCGGTTGACCAGATCGAAGATGTCCCCCGTCGTACGCAGGATCTCGATCCGGAACCCCTTCTCCGCCGCAAACGCCTGCAGCGCATCCGGGGGTGTCCGCCCGGTGGGTGAATGAAACACCACAATCGGCTTGTAGCGCATCGCCGCCAAGGTTTGCGTGGTGGGAGAGAACGTCCCGCGAAGGTAGTGCGCCCCCGAAAACGTGTCAAATACAGATTTGAGACCGACTTCCGCGCTGACAGGCGGCCTTCAGCCGGTGCGCTCCAGCACAAAATCTATCTTCCGGTCCTCGATGTCCACAGCGGCGATCTGGACGCGGACGACATCCCCGATGCGAAATCGCCGCTTTTGATGCTCCCCGACGAGCATGTAGCGGTCTTCCTGGAAAACATAATAGTCGTCCTCCAGGGAGCTGACGTGCACCAGTCCCTCCACGAAATACTCCTTCAGCAGCACGAAGAAGCCGAACGATGTGACGGAGCTGATGGTGCCCTCGAACACTTCGCCGAGGTGTCGATCCATGAGCTCCACCTTCTTCAGCTCGACGCTGTTGCGTTCGGCATCGACGGCGACCCGCTCCCGTTCGCTGGACAGGCGAGCGATGGCGGCGAGGGTGTCCGTGTCCGTGAGGTCGGAGGCAGACCGCCCCTCCACGAAGGCGGCGACCGCCAGCCGGTGCACCACCAGGTCGGGATAGCGCCGGATCGGCGAGGTGAAGTGGGTGTAGTGCCGGGTCGCCAGCCCGAAATGGCCCAGACTCTGCTCGCTGTAGCGCGCCTGCTTCATGGATCGCAGCACCACCGTCGACACCAGGGTTTCCTCCGGCCGCCCTTCGACCGACCGCAGGACCTTCTGCAGGTCCCGGGGTTTCACCTTGCCCTTGCGAGGCAGCCGCAGGCCCACACTTCGGAGCAGCTCCCGCAGCTGGTCGATGCGGTCCGTGTCCGGCTCTTCATGCACACGATGCAGCAGCGGGACGTCTCGCTCCGTGGCCGTGCGGGCGATCAGATGGTTGGCCAGCAGCATGAAATCCTCCACCAGCCGGTGGCTTTCCAGGCGCAGCACGCGCTCGATGTCCGTGGGCTCGCCCTGCGTGTTCAGGATCACACGCGCCTGTGGCAGGTCGAAATCCAGGCTGCCTCTCGCTTCCCGCGCGGTTCGCAGGGATCGGCTCAGACTCACCAGACCGCGGATGGCCTGGTCCGTGTCCGGGGCGATGGACCCCTTGCCGTCGATGACCTCCTGGACCTGATCGTAGGACAGCCTGTGGCGGCTGCAGATGACCGTCCGGCGCAGCTCGTGGTGCCGGACGGCGCCGCGGTCGTCCAGATCGATGAGCAGGGAAACGGCCAGGCGGTCGACATCGGGGCGCAGCGAGCACAGGTCCGCGGACAGGGCCTCCGGCAACATGGGCACGACCCGGTCCACGAGGTACACGCTGGTGCCGCGCCGCAAAGCTTCCTCGTCCAGGGCGCTCCCGGGCGCCACGTAGTGCGAGACGTCGGCGATGTGCACGCCGACCTCCCAGCCGTCGTCGACGCGCCGGATGGAAAGAGCGTCGTCGTGGTCCTTGGCGTCGGCGGGATCGATGGTGAAGATCAGGCGATCCGTCAGGTCCAGGCGTCCCTTCCGGTCGACAGCCGTGATGCCACGTGCCTCTATCGCCGCCGCCTCCGCCTCCACGGCCGCGGGAAACGCCAGCGGCAGCTCGTGACCGTAGATGATGGCGAGCACGTCGACGCCCGGATCGCCCCATCGGCCCAGAACTTCCCGCACGGAGCCACTGGGGCCGTGGTGCGCATCGCCCCAGTCTGCGACTTCGACCACCACCACGTCACCGTTCGACGCGCCGCCGTGCTCCCCGGGCGGAACGAACACGTCCCGCGGCAGTTTGCGGTCCTCGGGAACGACGAATCCGTAATTCACCTTCGGGTGGTACACGCCGACGACGGTCGAGCGCGCACGCTCCAGCACCCGGATGACGCGCCCCTCCCGTCGGTCGCCCCGCTTGCGCCGCTCGATCCGCACCACCACCCGGTCGCCGTCGAGCGCCGACGTCAGCCGGTCCGACGGTATGAACACGTCCGGGCCGCCATCGTCTTCCGGCAGCACGAACGCCGCCCCACTGCGGATGGTCTGCACCCGTCCGACGACCAGGTTGATCTTTCGGGGCACGGCATAGCGCTGCGCCTTCACGCGATACAGCACGCCCTCGTCCTCCAGGCGGCGGAGCTGCTGCCGGAACTCGGCGTAGTCCGCCGTGGAGACGCCCAGTCCTCTCGCCAGCTCCTTCGCCTTGAGCGGGCGGTCGGAATGATGCCGCAGGTAGTCCACAATCTTCTGGGGGGGAACGGACACCGTCACCTCTCGGGGAGATTCATGACCTGAACGGGGATCTTCGCGCCGCCCGTCAGAAGCGGACGCCGAAGGAGACCTGGTACGGCTGTGTTTCCGGGTCCAGGGCCGTCTTGGAGAACGGCTTGCCCAGCGACAACGTCAGCGACTCGTAGTGCAGGCCCAACCCGACGGCACCGCCCGTGTCCAGTCCTTCGCCGATCACGTAGCCGGCGCGCAGGAACACGATGTCCTGGACCCCAAGCTCGGCTCCAAAGGCCGGCTGCGGCGAGCCCGCCGAATGCCACGCGTCCGTCAGCTCGCCGGACAGCCACAGCGAGATCGCGTCTCCCTCCTGGAACTGGTGCAGGGCTTCGTAGGTCACACCGAGATGGATCCGCGTGGGCAGCGGGTCGCGGGTGCCCGCTTCCTCGACGCCCATGTCGAGGGGCGCGTTCAGCACGGACGCGCCCAGCTCCAACGCCTTGAAGAAGGGCGGCTGATAGCGCACGCCCACATCCAGCCCGTTGGTCGTCGAGGCGACCTGCAGGCCCTCACATGCCCCGCTGCAGTCGATGCGACTGTGGAAGAGCTTGTAGCTGGCGCCCGCCGAAAAGCCGGCCGCCACGTTCACCCCCAGCGATACCAGGCCGAGGTGATCGCGCCAAGCAAGCACACCGGTCTGCTGGTTGTTCGAGTCGGTCGTTTCGATCTCGCCATGATCGAACAGCTCGTAGGAAAGCCCGAGCGTCCCGACACGGCCCAGCTTCAGCAGCAGCGAGAATGCATCCGCCGTGCTCTGGAATTCCTGCTCGGCGTGATGCACGAAGAACCCGTTGTCCTGCAACCCGGCCAGTCCCGCCGGGTTGAGGAACACGGATTCGGCCGTCGACCGCGCGGTGAGCGTGCCACCCAGCGCCACCGAGCGCGCTCCCACCGGGATCAACAGGACCAGGCAACACTCGTTCCTGCCGCCCGTCGACTGCGCCGACAGGTCGACCGGCCGCGTTGTCAGCAGCAGTGCCCCACACAACCCCAGCCAGCCCGCCCGCTTCAGGCCCTCAATGGGACGCGTCGTCAAGCGGCTTGGCTTCATCGATGAGCATGATGGGAATGTCGTCCCGCACCTCGTAGCGCAGGCGACACGCCCGGCATATGAGCTCGCCTGCATCCGGATGATACTCCAGCTCGCCCTTGCATTTCGGGCACACCAGGATCTCCAGCAATCGTTTGTCGAGCATGCGTTTCCTGGTTCAATGAATGCAACGCCGAAGCCCCTCGTTTCCGGACAGGGTCGGCGATCAGTCCTGTGGAAGCGAGTAACCCAGTCGTTTCAGCGCGGCCTTTTTTCTGCGCCAGCCGGCCAGCGGCTTGACCCACAGGTCAAGGTACACCGAACGCCCGAGAAACGCTTCGATCTTTTCTCGCGACGCCTGCCCGAGCATACGGATGGCGGTCCCACCGCGCCCAATCAGGATCCCCTTCTGGCTGTCCCGCTCCACGTAGATCGTGGCCCGGATGTAGAGAGGATCGTCCGACTCGCGGAATTCCTCCACCCGCACCACCGTCGAGTAGGGCACCTCCTGTTCGTACGCCTCGAAGATCGTCTCCCGCACCAACTCCGCCACGAAGAACCGAACCGGCTGCACCGCGATGTCGTCCGCCGGGTAATAGAACGGCGATTCCGGCAGCCGGGCTTCCAATGCCGACTGCAGCTCCGACACCCCGTCCCCCCGATCCGCCGAGATCCGATGGGCCACCACGTGGAACACCTCTTCCGCCCACCTCGCCAGCTCCGACACGGCCCGGGCGTCCGCCACGTCGATCTTGTTCACCGCCACGAGAAGGTCCGGCCGCCGTGCCGTCAACCGCTCGAGCGCCTCCCCGGCGGGACGCGTCGCCTTTCCCTGCGTCGCATCCAGGATGAGCAGGACGACGTCGGCGTCCGCCAGCGCCATCAGCGCTTCCCCCAGCATGGACCGTTGGAGCAGGTAGCGAGGCTCCAGCAACCCGGGTGTGTCCACGAAGATCATCTGCGTCGTCTCCGTGGTCAGGATGCCGGTGACCCGCTCCCGCGTCGTCTGCTCCTTCGCCGTGACGATGCTCAGCTTCTCCCCGGCCAGCCGGTTCAGCAGCGTGGACTTGCCCACATTGGGCCGTCCCACCAGGGCCACATAGCCCGCGCGCGTGTCGGAGGTCATGGGCGGGAAGATAGCGGGATGAAGGCGAGGAGGGTACGTCGTTGCGGGTCCTCCGAGGCGAGTGAAGCGAGGCGGACACCTAAGATGCAGCGAGCCCCCGTTTGCTCGGTGTGGGAGCGAACGGGGGCTTGCCGGAAGAGCGGCCGGCGACGACGTACTCTCCCACCCGGTC
>JARRJS010000012.1:0-50244 GCA_037388885.1 Gemmatimonadota bacterium | reverse complement strand
CTGGCCTGCGTCGTGTACGAGATGCTCGCGGGCGAGCCGCCATACACCGGCCGCACGGCCCACGCCGTGCTGGCGAAGCAGCTGACGGGCCCGGCGCCGTCGGTGCGCCGGCTGCGACCCACGGTGGCCGCGGCCATGGAGCGGGCGCTCACAAAGGCGCTGTCGGTGACGCCGGCGGACCGATTCCCCTCTCCGGACGCGTTCGTCGAGGCGCTGATGGCGCCGGACACGTCCACGGATCGCCGCTCTGTGGCCGTGCTGCCGTTTGTGAACCTGAGCGCGGATCCCGAGAACGAGTACTTCGCCGACGGCATCACGGAGGACGTCATCGCGCACCTGTCCAAGGTCCGCACGCTGGATGTCATCTCGCGCACGTCGGTGATGCCGTATAAGAAACGGGAGCGGAGCCTGCGCGAGATCGGCGCAGAGCTCGGGGTGGGCACACTGCTGGAGGGCAGTGTGCGGCGCGCGGGCAATCGCGTGCGCATCGTCGCGCAGTTGCTGGACGCCGAGTCGGATCAGCACCTGTGGGCGGAGACGTACGACCGGGAGCTGACGGACATCTTCGCGATCCAGACGGATGTCGCGCTGCACATTGCCGAGGCGCTGCGCGCCACGCTGACCCGGGACGAGCAGACGCGTATCCGCAAGGAGCCGACGCACAACGTCGAGGCGTACCAGCTGTATCTGCAGGGCCGGCAGCAGTACCTCGAATTCACCGATGAAGGCATGGTGAAGGCCATAGGCTTCTTCGAGCGGGCCATCCGCAAGGACCCCGACTACGCCCTGGCGTATGTCGCTCTCGCCGCAAGTCATCTGGAGATTGGCGGAACGGAGGGCGGCGAACCGGGCCATGGCACGCCGGAGCAGCACTACGTCCGCGCCCGCACCGCCCTGGATCGGGCCCAGGCCCTGGACCCCGGCCTGGGCGAGGCGCATTGCATCCTGGGCCTGCTGAAGTTCGGCTGGGAGTTCGACTGGTCGGGTGCCGAGCGCGAGTTCCAGGCCGCCATGGCCCTCAACCCCGGCAACGCGGACGCCTACGGCTTCTACGGCCGCATGCTTTCGGCCATGGAACGCCACGACGAGGCCATCGCCATGGTCCGGAAGGCCAGGGAGCTGGATCCCATCGCTTATCGGTCGGACCTCATCTCGACGCTGATACGCGCGGGTCGCCTCGAGGAAGCGAGCCCGCTGGCCCAGGCCCTGGTCGCCCTGGACCCTGAGAGTCCTCGGGCGCATTCCACGCTGGGTTGGCTGCTGGTTCTGCAGGGGCAGCGCGAGGAAGGCATCGCCGAGCTGGAGAATGCCGTGGCGCTGCTGCCCTCAGGCACGCTGTTCCTGGGCCAGCTCGGGCAGGGCTACGCCGTGGTAGGCAGGGAACAGGACGCTCGCGCCGTGGCGCGGCAGCTCGAGGAGCTGAGCCGGAAACAGTACGTTGAGCCGTACCACCTCGCCTACGTCTACACCGGCTTGGGTGAGTACGACGCGGCCATCGATCGGCTGGAGCAGGCGTACGACGAACGTTCCGGCATGATCCACGGCATCAAGGGGTCGTTCCTGTTCACCGCGCTCCATGGGCACCCTCGATTCGAGGCGCTGCTCGGCAGGATGAACCTGGCCTAGCTACATGTAATGCTCCGCACGGCGTGCAGTCTCGCAGCCACGGTGCTTTCGCTGGCCTCCCTGGCGCCGGCGACGCAGAAGGGGGAGCGCACCTTCTCGGATCCGTCCTGCCACGTGACGTTCCGGTATCCGGCGGACTGGGTCGTCCGCCCCGCTTCGATGGACTCCGGGTCCGTGTGCGGATTCCGCATCCGGCCATTGGCCTGGGACAGCCTGATCGTCGAAGCGGACAGCGTAGAGGGTGCATGGACGATCCTGCTGAAGGTCAGGTCCAAAGGATTCGACGAAGCCATCGGATCGAGCCCGTTCGAACGGCGCGACAGCGGGTGGGTAGTGCTGGGCAGGCTGGGCCTCGAGAACGTGGCTGTCCCCGTCGCGCGCAACGGGTGGCGCGGCCTTCGGGGCGACGCACCCTTCGGCTGCTATCGCATGGGCGGCGGCTATATGGGTGCGTGTGAATTCCCGGTGGCCCTGGTCGGAACGGACGACTACTCGGCCACGCTGGAGTCCGGCGGAGGCGGCGCGCCCGAGGTGTTCGAGCGGATCCTGGAAACCCTCAGGTTTCTCCCCATGCACGAAAGTCACCCGCCCCGCCCACCAAGCTTGTCGGGCGTTGCCCGGGTGGCCGGCCGGCGACGCCGGACCACGCCTCGAACGCGTTACCGGGCCCAGGACTCGTGCGCGTAAATGATCTGCCAGCCGTCGGGCCCGCTGCGCCAGACGTCCGTGACGGCGAATTGTCCAGTGGCCGGCTTGCCGTCCGGGCCGGTGCGCTTCGAACCGATGCGCTGCGTCGTCAGCACGACGTCGGGCGCAACATCCGTGAACTGCGTCTCGCCGATCTGGGTGTAGACAGCGTCGCTCTTGCCGTTGTTCCACCACTTCAGCTGTGCGGCATGCAACGCGTCCCAGCCGTGGATGACTTCCCCGTTGATGACGAATACGAGGGACGAGTCGTGCAGGAACGGCTTGAGGAACGCGTCGGTGTCGTGGGCGTTGGCCGCCTTTTCCATGGCTGCGATCAATGCCTGGATCCGCGGGTGTGGAGGGCTGGTAAGCGCCGGGCCGGCCGGCGCAGGGCCGGTGGGCGTGGGGCTGGCAGCGGCGCCGAGCGCCAACGTCAACGCCAGGGCGAAGGCGGGAACTAGCACAATGTTACGCATGGCCGGCGTCTCCTCGGTGAATGTTTCGCACGGGAACGGCCGCGACCGGGTGCGGATCGCCGGACACCCGGTCGCGCTGCGGACGCGAACCCTCGATGGGGGACCTTCAGCCAGGCTTAACGCAGGTCGAAGCGGTCCGCGCTCATCACCTTGTTCCAGGCCGCCACGAAGTCGTGCACGAACTTCTCCTGCGCATCGTCCTGTCCGTAGACCTCCGCGATGGCGCGGAGCTGCGAGTTGGAGCCGAACACGAGGTCGACGCGGGTTCCGGTCCACTTCAGCTCGCCCGTCGTGCGGTCGCGTCCTTCGAACGCGTCCTCGTCTTCCGAAGCCGGCTTCCACTCCGTGCGCATGTCGAACAGGTTCACGAAGAAGTCGTTGGTGAGCGTCCCGGGGCGCTCGGTGAACACACCGTGCTGCGACTGTCCGACGTTCGCGTTCAACACGCGCATGCCACCCACCAGAACCGTCATCTCGGGCGCGGTCAGCGTCAGGAGCTGCGCCCTGTCCACCAGCAGCTCCTCCGCCGACACCGAGTACTTCGCCTTCTGGTAGTTGCGGAACCCGTCCGTGACCGGTTCCAGCACGGCGAAGGCGTCCACGTCGGTCTGCTCCTGCGTGGCATCCGTGCGTCCCGGAGCGAACGGTACCTCGATGTCGTGTCCGGCGTCTTTCGCCGCGTGCTCCACCGCCGCACAGCCGCCGAGAACGATCAGGTCGGCCAGCGACACCTTCTTGCCGCCCGACTGCGCGGCGTTGAAGTCCTTCTGGATGCCCTCCAGGGCACTCAGCACCTTCGCCAGCTGAGCGGGCTGGTTGACCTCCCAGTCCTTCTGCGGCGCCAGACGGATGCGCGCCCCATTCGCGCCACCGCGCTTGTCGGAGCCGCGGAACGTCGACGCCGAAGCCCAGGCGGTGGAGACCAGTTCGGAGACGGACAGCCCCGAGGCGAGGATCCTGGCCTTGAGGTCGGCGATGTCGGCCGCGTCGATTAGCTCGTGATCCACTGCCGGAACCGGGTCCTGCCAGATGAGATCCTCGTCCGGAACCTCCGGGCCCAGGTAGCGGGAGCGTGGACCCATATCGCGGTGGGTCAGCTTGAACCACGCCCGGGCGAATGCGTCGGCCAGTTCCTCGGGGTTCTCGTGGAAGTGCCGCGCGATGGGTTCATAGATCGGGTCCATCCGCATCGCCATGTCCGCGTCGGTCATGATGATAGGGACCCGCTTCGACGGATCGTCGGCGGCCGGCGCCATATTGGTGTCCGTCGCCTCCTTCGGCGTCCACTGCCAGGCGCCCGCCGGGCTCTTCGTCTGCACCCACTCGTTGCCGAACAACATGTCCAGATAGGTGTTGTCCCATTGTATCGGGGTCGGCGTCCAGCCGCCTTCCAGGCCGCTGCCGATCTGGTCACCGCCTTTGCCGCTGCCGTAGCTGCTCTTCCAGCCCAGGCCCTGCTCCTCGATGCCGGCGGCTTCCGGTGCAGGTCCGACCAGCGCGGGATCGCCGGCACCATGGGTCTTGCCGAAGGTGTGGCCGCCGACGGTGAGCGCCACGGTCTCGTAGTCGTTCATCGCCATGCGCGCGAACGTCTCCCGCACGTCCCGGCCGGACGCCACCGGGTCCGGCTTGCCGCCCGGCCCTTCCGGGTTCACGTAGATCAGGCCCATCTGGACGGCGGCGAGAGGATCCTCGAGGTCCCGCTCGCCGGTGTGGCGCTTGTCGTCCAGCCACTCGGTTTCGGATCCCCAGTACGTATCTTCCTCCGGCTCGTACACGTCCTCGCGTCCACCGCCGAAACCGAAGGTCTTGAGCCCCATGGACTCCAGGGCGCAGTTGCCCGTGAGGATCATGAGGTCGGCCCAGGAGATCTTATTGCCGTATTTCTGCTTGATGGGCCATAGCAGCCGGCGCGCCTTGTCCAGATTCACGTTGTCGGGCCAGCTGTTGAGCGGCGCGAAGCGCTGCTGCCCCGAGCCCGCTCCGCCGCGGCCGTCTCCCATGCGGTACGTGCCCGCCCCGTGCCATGCCATCCGGATGAACAGCGGTCCGTAGTGACCGTAGTCCGCCGGCCACCAGTCCTGCGAGTCGGTCATCAGCGCATAGAGGTCCTTCTTCAAAGCCTCGAAGTCCAGCTTCTCGAACGCCTCTGCGTAGTCGAACCCCTCGCCCAGAGGATTGGACCGCGGGCAGTTCTGCTGCAGGATCTTCAGGTTCAGTTGGTTCGGCCACCAGTCACGATTCGACTTGGCTCCATCGCTCGTGTGCACGACCGGGCGTTCGCTCGCGCTCGTGTCAGCCTTTTCGTTCATCGTTGCCTCTTGACGATTGGGGTTCGCTCGCGCATTCGGCGCACACTCCCCGGACCTCGACGTGGGCGCTCACCACCTCGCCCAACCGATCCACGGAGTGGGGGATTCGCAGCTCGTTCAGCTCGGGACTCTCGAAGTCCCGCACCAGGCCGCAGCGTATGCACCGGAAATGGTGGTGCGGCTCCAGGTTGGCGTCGAACCGGACGACGCCCTGCCGTGGACCCAGGGTGTTGAGAAGCCCCAGATCCGTCAGCAGCCAGAGCGTGCGGTAAACCGTGTCCAGGGAGACCGTCGGGACAGTCCTCTGCACCGCCTGGTAAACCGCTTCTACGCTGGGGTGTTCGTCGCTCGATGCGACGGCACGGAAGATCTCCAGACGCTGGTGCGTCAGCTTGGCACCCGCCTTCCTGGCAGCCGCCTTGAACTGCTCGAGCCGCCGCTCAACCTCTGGATCTCCCGATTTCACGTATGATTCCTAGTTAGGAATGATTCGTAAGCAGAGTCTAGTGCAAACCGGGCGTGCACGCAACCGCGGTCTGTAACCCTCTTGATGTTGCCTGAATCTCGTCGCACGATTCCGAGGATTATTTCGCGAACCCGTTGTCCGGTGGGCAACTTCGAGCACCGGAGGAGCTGCTTCAATGCCAGAAGGGCAAACGTTTCCGTCCGGCCATCTAGTCGATGCATTCGCACCGACGCAGGTGGCGAGGAAGGTGCTGGATGTGGGTGTGTCCAAGGCGAAGCTGCCGCTTGCCGACTCGTTCGTGCTCGCGGTGCTGGCGGGCGCCTTCATCGCCGTCGGCGCGGCGTTCTCGACGCTGGCCACGACCGGATCGAGTCTGCCGTGGGGACTGACCCGGGTCATTGGCGGAATCGCCTTTTCGCTGGGCCTCATTCTGGTTGTCGTTGCCGGCGCCGAGCTCTTCACGGGCAACAATCTGGTTGCGATGGCCTGGGCCAGTCGTGCGGTGTCCTCGCGACAGCTCATGCGGAACTGGGCGATCGTGTACTTGGGCAATTTCGTGGGGGCCATCGCCACCGCGTTGTTGGTCTACTGGACCGGAGCCTGGAAGCTTGCCGATTCGGCAGTCGGCCAGAACGCGTTACAGATCGCTGCCGTCAAGTGCCAGCTTGGTTGGTTCGAGGCCCTCGCCCGGGGCGTGGCATGCAACGCCCTGGTGTGCCTCGCCGTCTGGCTCTCTCACGCCGGGCGGAGCACCACGGACAAGATCCTTGCCATCCTGTGGCCGATCACGGCGTTCGTGGCCCTCGGCTTCGAGCACAGCGTGGCGAACATGTACTTCATTCCTTTCGGGATGCTCTTGCGGAGGCAGGCGGCGGTTACGACTGCGGTGCCGGGGGTCGATGCACTGAATTTGGCCGGTTTCGTTGGCAACCTCGTCCCGGTGACGGTGGGCAACATTCTCGGCGGGACGCTTCTCGTAGCAGGAATCTACTGGTTCGTCTACCTGCGGCATTTCAAAAGAGAAGCTCCGTAGGGGCGGACCGACATGCGGACCGACATGCGGACGGACCGACATGCGGACGGTGCACCAGTCGCCAGTTTTTGCCCTTCTGGCTATCCCGGTGGCCGATTGGGAAATCGGAACCTCGTCGGACAGCACGCGGACGGGAGATTGCACACCGACGTCGCCAGTCCTTGGCCTTCGGACCATCCCGGTGGCTGGCTGCGAAATTGGAGGCCCATCCGGCGACTCCGCACCTTCAGGACAGAACTATGTGACAATGCGACAAAACTGGCGACTGGTGCACCGTCCGCAGATCGGTCCGCAGATCGAAGACAATCAGGCGCGGCCTGGAAGCGTCCAGACCGCGCCCGGTCCCGCGTGTCGGGCCGGAGCCCGACGATCTATGACTTCAACGCCATTGGCGTGAAGGTCCCTCTCCGCATCTTCGCCTGCGGGGAGTGAAATTCCTCACCGGCGTCCTGTGAAATCCAATGTACGAATCGAGGGGGGCCCTGTATGTAGGAGAAAGGATGAGTTTGGGTGGGGTCCGGCGTGTAGGGGAATGGAGGACAAGGTGTGTGGGGGAGGCCAGGATGCGGAACGGGCCGCGCGGGACATGCCCCGGCGCGGCCCTTCGGGCAGATGGGTGCTGCGTCTAGTGGTTCACGTGGAAGCCCATGTTGCGATCCTGGAGCAGGACGCGGTCGTGCTCGTCGGCGTAGCGCAGGATGATGTCGCGGTAGCGCACGGCGAGCTGCCGGGCGGTTTCGGCGGCCTCCTGCGGATCAGCGCCCTGGACGACGAGGGTTTCCTGGATGGCGGCGACGACGGCGGCGTCGGCTTCATCGCCGGACGCGCGGCGTACGGAGACGTCGTGTGCGATGCGTGCCAGATAGGGCGCGAGGGGCGCCAGGGCGCGGTTGGGCAGCCAGTCGTTCATGTTCGTGTCTTGGGACATCCCGATTCCTCTTGTTTTTCAGCGATCAAGCGCGCACCACGGGCGCGCGAGGCACGCGCCGTGGAATCCTACAGGAGCACGACCCTTCACGCCAGACCGGTTACCCGGAATGCACGTCCGGGTTCGGTTGTCGGGCAGGGTGCGACGACGTAAGCTTGCGCGGAAGCAGGGCAGGCCGGACGGGGAGAGCGCATGGCGGACCTGGAATCGATCGCGCAGCATGTGGTGGACGGCGATGCGGACGCGGTATCGCGCCTGGTGGCCGAGGCCCTGGGCGCGGGTGCGGCGCCGGAGGAGGTGCTGGAGGCCGGTCTGACGGCTGGCATGGCAGTGGTGGGCCGCCGGTTCCGGGACAACGAGATCTTCGTGCCGGAGGTGCTGGTGAGCGCCCGGGCCATGAAGGCCGGGCTGGCGCATCTGGAGCCGATCCTGTCTGCATCGGGTGCGAAGCCGGTGGGCACGTGCGTGCTGGGCACGGTGAAAGGTGACATCCACGACATTGGCAAGAACCTGGTGGGCATGATGTTGAGGGGTGCGGGGTTCACGGTCGTGGACCTGGGTGTGAACGTGCCGGCGCGGGCCTTCGTGGACGCAGCGCTGGAGCATGGTGCGGAACTCGTGGGGATGTCTGCCCTGCTGACCACGACCATGGTCCAGATGGGTCCTACGGTGGCCGTGCTGCGGGCGGGGGCGCCGGCGGCGAAGATTCTGGTGGGTGGCGCACCGGTGACGCCGGAGTTCGCGTCGGACATCGGTGCCGACGGCTACGCTCCGAACGCGGCCGACGCGGTGGACCGGGCCCTGGCGCTGGTGGCCCATGGATCGCGCTGAGGGGCCGGGCGCTGTGATCCGGCCCTCGGCCGGCGTGCCGGCCATTGCGTCGACGGCGCGCCATACGGCGCGAGGTTGAGGGTTTTGGCCTTCGTCGTCCGGTTCCTGCCCGAGGCGCGCAGCTGGCATGGCGACGAGCCGACGCCGCTGGCCGTCGCGGCTGCCGGCTGCGGCCTGCTGGTGGAGCAGCCGTGCGGGGCGAAGGCGGTGTGCGGACGGTGTCGTGTGCGCTCCGTGGACGGCGCCCTGCCCGCCACGGCCGAGGACCGGCGCCTGCTGGGCGACGAGGTGGACGACGGCTGGCGCCTCGCGTGCCGTGCGGTGCTGGCCGCGGACGCCGTCGTGGAGGTGCCGCCGGCCACGCGGGCGGTGGCACACAAGACGTTCGGCGACGACGGCCTGTTCCGCGGCGGCTTCGAGCGTGCGTTGGCGACGGGGCGCTGGGGCATTGCGCTGGACGTCGGCTCCACGACGGTGGCGGCCGCCCTCGTGGACCTGGACAGCGGCGCCGTGCAGGCGTCCGCTTCGACGCTGAATCCGCAGGTGCATTACGGGGGCGACGTCGTCAGCCGCATCGCGTTCGCCCGGCGCCGACAGGACGGCGGCGCGGAGCTGCACCGGGTTCTGGCACTGGCCCTGGATGCGCTCATCGGCGAATGCCTGGCGGCCGGCGATGTGGCGCCTGGCGACCTGGCCGGCGTCGCCGCGGTGGGCAACCCGACGATGACTCACACGCTGCTTGGTCTCGACGTCGGCGGGTTGGGCGTCGCACCGTTCGAAGGCGTCCGGTACGACGCCTGGCATGGTCCGCTGTCGGCGGCAGGATTGACGGCGACGGGGGCGCAGGTGGAGCTGTACGTGGGTCCGGCGGTGCAGAGCCACGTCGGCGCCGACGCGGTTGCGGCTGCGCTGGCCGCGGGCCTGGACCGCACCGACCGACCACGCCTGCTGGTGGACCTGGGCACCAACTCGGAGGTGATGCTGGCGTGGCACGACGGCGTGCTATGTACATCCGCGTCAGCGGGCCCGGCGTTCGAGGGCGCCACGCTGCACCACGGCATGCGGGCCGTGCCGGGCGCGGTGGATCGCGTGCGCATCGACGCCGACGGCTCCATCCGCACGACGACTATCGGCGCCGAACCGCCCGTGGGTATCTGCGGATCGGGCCTCGTGGACGCGGTGGCGGAATTGCTGCGCGCCGGCGTGCTGGAGCCGGCCGGGCGCATGCGGCCCCGGGAGGAGCTGGGCTGGCTGTCGCCGCGCCTCGCCGGACGCGTGGAAGAGTCGGCCGAGCCGGGACGGTTCCTGCGCCTCGCCGGCGATGAGCACCACCCGGTGCTGCTGACGGCGCACGACGTGCGAGAGCTGCAGCTCGTGAAGGGCAGCATTGCTGCCGCGGTCCGACTGCTGCTCGCCGAGGCAGGCCTGGGCCTGGACGAGTTGGAGGAAGTGCTCGTCGCCGGCGCGTTCGGCAACTTCGTGCACCCGGCGAGCGCACGCGCCATCGGGCTCGTGCCGTCCGTGCCGCCCCGGCGCCTGCGCTTCGTGGGCAACGCTGCCGGCGCCGGCGCCCGCATGCTGCTGGTGGACCGGCGGGCGCGAGACCGTGCCGATGCCCTGGCCGCCCGCGCCCGCTTCGTCGAGCTGGGTAACCGGCCCGACTACCAGGACGCATTCGTGGAAGCTCTGCCGTTCCCCCAGCCCGGGGAGAGCCGATGAGGGAGAATTCGGACGTATCGCCTGCCGTCTCTGGCGGACATGCCACCGCACGCGCCCTGACGCCGGACGTGGGCAGGGATGTGCGGACGCCAAACGTGGACGCCCGGACCCGCCTGCTTGCCGTACTCGGCGATGTCGCCCGCGATGTCACGGCGTCCGCCCTCGACCGTTGCCCCTATCGCGCCCGCGACGACCGCTGCACGTTTGGCCACGGCTGCCGGAACCAGATGCGGAAGCGCGGCACGGCAGTCGTCCACTGCTCCGGTGCCCCCCTGAATACGAATTCGAGTTCGAATTCGTATTCGAATTCGATGCCCAAGGGGCAGAAGCGCTTCACCCGGCCGGCGCACCAAACAGCTGGCGACGCCCTGAAGGAGAACCGGAGCAGCGGAGCAGTCGCCGCGAACGTGGACGAACGCCGCGCCGCGCAGCCCCGAACGAAGACGACGACGAACGCGACAGCCACCCGGCACACAGCTACCGCCGTGAGCCCGCGCTCGAACTCGAATTCGAACTCGAACTCGAACTCGAAAAGAGGCGCGCCATGACGGGCCGGGAACGCCTCGCCGTCGCCATGCGCCACGGCTCCCCCGACCGCACTCCGGTGATGTGCCAGCTGGCCATCGGCCACTACTTCCTGCACAGCGGCCTGGATCCGGTGGAGGTCTGGCACGACACGCCGACGTTCGTGGAGGCGCTGCTCAGGCTCCAGCAGCGCTACGGCTTCGATGGCATCCTGGTGAACCTGTCGGGGCGGGACCCGGACTGGCGGGCCCATGTGGACCGGATCGAGCGGGACGCGGACGGCGCCCGGGTCGTGTGGCGCGACGAACGCATCACGGAGGTCCCCCCGGACGACAATCCGCACGTGTACCAGCCGGACGGACGCACGCGTTTCTTCCCGACGTTCGCGGAGCTGGACCCCGCGCGATTGTGGTACGTGGACCCGCACGACATCTCGGGGATCACGTACCCGTGGGTGTGGGGCTTCGCGGAAGCGCCGGCGTCGCCGGCGGACTTCTTCCCGCCTTGGCAGGACGCGGCGCTGCGTCTGGCGCGGGAACGCGCGCCGGACGTGAGCGTGCACGGCGAGGTGTTCTCGCCGTTCAGCCAGCTGATGGAGCTGCTGGACTTCGAGCAGGCGCTCACCGCGCTGATCGACGACCCGGGCAAGGTGGAGGCGTGCCTGGCGCGGCTGGCCCGCGGTGGAGCGGAGCTCATGACGATCCTGGCGCAGGCGGGCGCCGACGCCATCCTGATCTCCAGCGCCTTCGCCGGGGCCGGCTTCATCTCGCCGGACCACTACCGTCGCTTCGTGCTGCCGTACGAGATGGGGATGGTGGAGGCCTTCCGGGGGGCGTTCCCGGATCTGCCGGTCTACACGCACACGTGCGGGGCCATCGGTGATCGGCTGGAGCTGCTGGAGGCGACCGGCACGAACGGCATCGACACGCTGGATCCGCCGCCCCTGGGCGATGTCGAGCTGGCGGATGCCAAGCAGCGCATCGGCGGGCGCCTGTTCATCAAGGGCAACATGGACCCGGTGAACACGCTGCTGGCCGGGCCGCCGGAGCGGGTGCGGGCGGACGCGCTGAGCCGCATCGCCGTTGCCGCGCCCGGCGGCGGGTACATCCTGTCCACCGCCTGCTCGGTGCCGCCGGCGACGCCACCGCAGCACATCGTAGAGCTGCGGCACGCGGCGGACATCGCCGCCGACGCCGAAAACGCGGACAGTCCGGGTTGACGACGATGTCGCCTCCGACCCTGTTGGACGTTGCACGGTCGCGGCCGGTGCTGGCCGACGGCGCCATGGGCACACAGCTTCAGGAAGCTGGACTGGAGGCGGGCACATGCGGCGAGCTGTGGAACCTGGAGCGGCCGGAGCGGGTGGGCGCCATCCACCGGGCCTACCTGGCTGCGGGCGCCGAGGTGATCCTGACGAACACGTTCGGCGGCAGCCGCCTGGCGCTTGCGCGCCACGGCCTGGGCGGGCGGGCCGCCGCGCTGAACCGCGCCGGGGCAGAGGTGGCGGTGGACGCGGGCGAAGCGGCGAGTAGCCGGGCGGCCGCCGGCGCGCCCGACCGCCCGGCGGCAGGGAAACACGCCTGGGTGCTGGGCGACATCGGCCCCTTCGGCGGGCTGCTGGCGCCGCTGGGCGAGACCGACGCCGCGAAGGTGGAAGCGGCGTTCGAGGAGCAGGCGACGGCGCTGCTGGAAGGCGGCGTGGACGGCATCCTCGTGGAGACCATGACCGCGCTGGAAGAGTTGCATTGCGCCCTGCGAGCGGCTCAGAGGGCCGGCGCGCAGCTGGTGGTGGCGTCGGTGGCGTTCGACGCAACGCGGGTCGGCTTCCGCACCATGATGGGCGAGACGCCGGAACAGGCCGTGGCGGCCATGCAGGAGGAGGGAGCCGATGTCGTCGGCGCCAATTGCGGCAGCGGTCTGAACATGGTGGACTACACGGAGCTGGCGCGGCGCTATCGCGCGCTGGTGCCGGACGGCATCGTGTGGGTCAAGGCCAATGCGGGCACGCCGCGCCTGGAGCTGGCAGACGGGCAGCCGGCCGCTTCCGGATCGTCCCACCGCGTGGTTTACGACGGCACGCCGGAGGCCATGGCCGCGGGCGTGAACGCCCTGGTGGACGCGGGCGCGTCCGTTGTCGGCGGCTGCTGCGGCACCACGCCGGCGCACATCCGCGCGTTCGCGCGGGCGCTCGGCCGGTGACCGGGCCGGCCGCGTCGAGCGTGGCCGTTCCGGGCGTGGCCGCGTCGGGCGTGGCCGGCAGGCAGGCGTCGGGGCGGGCGACGCGCGTCCAGGCGAACCCAGTGAACCGGAGAGTTGAATGACGCTGACAGCCATCGACTGGGGAGTGATCCTCGCCTACTTCGTCATCGCGCTGGGGGTCGGGTTGTACTTCCGGCGCCGCGCCGGCCAGAGCATGGCGGAGTTCTTCGTGTCTGGGCGGGCGCTGCCCTGGTGGGTGGCGGGCACATCGATGGTGGCCACGACGTTCGCCGCGGACACGCCGCTGGCGGTGCAGGGCCTGGTGGCGGAGCACGGGTTGGCGGGCAACTGGTTCTGGTGGGCGTTCGCGCTGGGCGGCATGGTGACGGTGTTCCTGTACGCGCGGCTGTGGCGCCGGGCCGAGGTGCTGACGGACGTGGAGCTGGTGGAGATCCGCTACAGCGGCAAAGCGGCGGCGTTTCTGCGGGGATTCCGGGCCGTGTACATGGCGCTGCTGGTGAACTCCATCATCATCGGCTGGGTGACCGGCGCCATGCTGCGGGTGCTGAAGTACACGCTCTTCTCCGGCACCACGGTGCAGAGCGGCAGCGGGGACTGGTACCTGATTCTGGGCATGCTGGCCGTGGTGGGTATCTACAGCACGCTGTCCGGGCTGTGGGGCGTGGTGGCGACGGACTTCGTGCAGTTCATCATGGCCATGGTGGGCTTCATCATCCTGGCCGTGGTGGCCGTGCAGCATGTGGGTGGCGTCGGTGCGCTCCAGGCGAAGGTGGCGGCCAACTTCCAAGGCGGGGCGCAGGCGTTCCGGTTCCTGCCGGACTTCCGCGCCGGGGACCGGTGGATGCCGCTGAACATCTTCCTGATCATGCTGTTCATCCAGTGGTGGGCGACGTGGTACCCGGGCGCGGAGCCGGGTGGCGGCGGCTACATCGTGCAGCGCATGGCGTCGTGCAAGGACGAGCGACATTCCCTGCTGGCCACGCTGTGGTTCCAGATCGCGCACTACTGTGTGCGGCCGTGGCCGTGGCTGATGATCGCCTTCGTGGCGCTGGCCATGTACCCGGACCTGCGTTCCATGGCGGATCCCGGTGTGGGCTTTCCCATGGTGATCCGCGACCTGGCGCCGGCGGGCGTGCGCGGGCTGGTGCTGGTGGCGTTCTTCGCCGCGTTCATGTCCACCATCAGCACGCAGATGAACTGGGGCGCGTCGTACCTGGTGAGCGACTTCTACCACCGGTTCATCCGGCCGGACGCCGGCGACCGGCACCTGGCGCGTGTGTCCCGCCTCGTCTCGGTGTTCGTGCTGGCGCTGGGCGCCGGCGCCGCGTGGTTCATGCGGGACACGCCGGTAGACAAAGCCTGGAAGATCCTGGCGGCTCTGGGCGCCGGTACCGGTGCCGTGTTCATGCTGCGCTGGTACTGGTGGCGCATCAACGCGTGGACGGAGATCGCGGCCATGATCGCGTCGCTGGCGTTCTTCGGCGTGGTCAGCCGGTTCGTCGTGCAGAACGAGCACCGCATGGCCATCGTCGCCGCGCTGACCATCGGCACGTGGCTGGTGGTCACCTTCCTGACCCGGCCGGAACGGCCGGAGACGTTGGAGCGCTTCTACCGCAAGGTGCGGCCGGGCGGACCCGGCTGGCGCCCACAGGCGGCCGCCTGCCCGGAGGTGAGCGCAGACCGGAACCTGGGCGTGTCCATCCTGGCGGCCGCGTTCGCGGCAGGCATCGTCTATCTCACGCTGCCCGGCGTGGGGCTGATCATCTTCGGCCAGTATGGCAAGGCGGCGGCCGCCCTGTCCGGGGCGGTCGTGTGCGTCGTCGTGGTGTTTGCCCTGATGCGGCGCGTCGGCTGGGAGACGATCGCGCGCTGACGTCCCCGGCGCCCGGGGGGACGGGCCACCCCGTAGAGTTCCACCCGAGGGGCGCCGGGGTGGGGGCGTCGGGCGCAGCCGCCGGCCTTGTAGCCGGCGCCCGGCGCGATCATCTTTCAGAAGAGGTCGGAGGTCGGGCAGACGGCCCGCGCCGGGCGGCCTCGTCCTCATCCGTGAGGGCACCATGAAAGGTGGAACCGCGTTTTTCTGCCCCTCCTGCAACGAGCGCCAGATCGCCGGCAAGCCGAGCGAGAAGCTGGAGCTCCCGATGACCGTGACATGCCAGAAGTGCGGCGCCACGGTGTCGCTGGAGAAGAGCCTGAGCGGGGGCATCCACACCCGGATGGTGGCGGGGGCGGCGAAGTAGCAGCGGCGCAGCCTGACTACTTGCCCCCGTCCACCGGGAGCGCGACGCCGCTGATCCAGCCTGCCTGGTCGGAGGCCAGGAACAGCACGGCGTGGGCGATGTCGTCTGCGCCGCCCAGACGCTTGAGCGCGATCCCTTCCACGAGCTGGCGCTGTCCTTCCTCCCCGTACGCCTGCCACTGACGCTCCGTCGTGGGGTTCGAGCGCACGAAGCCGGGCGCCACGTTGTTCACCGTGATGTTCCACGGGCCCAGCTCGTGGGCCAGCTGGCGCGTGAGGCCGATCTGCGCGGCCTTCGCCGACGCGTACGCCTGGATTCCCGTCTTGCTGATGCCCAGGCCCGCGCCGCTGGAGATGTTCACGATCCGGCCGTAACGGGCCCGCTTCATGCCCGGCGCTACGGCCTGGCTGAAGTGGAACGCTGCCGTCACGTTCACGTCGAAGATGGCCTGCCAGTCTACGGGCGGGATCTCCTCCAGCGGCCGCCCCACCTGGCCCAGCACCCCGCCGGCATCGTTCACCAGGATGTCCACGCGGTCACGGCCCGCCCCGGCCTCGGCCTCGGCGACGAAGGCGAACACGGCGTCCCGGTCCGTGACGTCCACGGCGCGCACGCGACAGGCCGGGCCGGCGAGCGCCGCGGTCTCCCTGAGCTCGTCCGCCAGGATGTCGCACGCCCAGACGTCGGCACCCTGGGCGGCGAACTGCCGCGCGATCTCGCGGCCGAAACCGTGGGCCGCGCCCGTCACGATGACCGTGCGATGGTCGAAGCGGATCTCCACGATGTCTCCTTCGCAGGTGCCACAAAGCGCTCCGGACGCGTGGGGCGCTGCCCGATGAGGCGACCCGGGCCGGCCGGTGCTCAATCCGGCAGGTGCTTCGCCAGCTCTTCCAGGTTCTCCCGGGCGAGCGTCCGGTCGCCCTCCTCGATCTGGTGGATCATGCGGACGAGCCGGGCGTTGAGCGGTGCACGTGCGCCGTGCCGCTCGCCGGCCTCCACCATCGCCCCCAGCTGCGCGTCCACCTCGGTGCGGCGCTTGCGCACGGCCAGGTCGCGCCAGATGCCGCTGTGCGTCTTCGCAGATCGGCGGTTGAACGCGACGAGGGCGTCCAGCGACTTCGCGGCTGCCTCTGGTTGCGCGTCGGACGCGAACGCCGACGGGTCGAAGCCGTCGAACGACTCCAGCTTGATGTCCTGGGCGGCGGCCACGGCCACCACCTCCTGCGCCAGCCGGGTGATGAGCGGCCGGAAGTCGGCGTCGTCCAGGACGTCGGCGATGGGGTCGTCGGTGAGTGCGGTGGCGAACAGCATGGAGGCGTAGGCCAGCTTGCTCCAGAGGAACCCCCAGACGTTGGGGCTCAGCAGGGCGTTCGCGTCGAAGTCCTGGAACACGCGGTGTAGCTGCTCGACGCGCGGTGTGGTCTCGCCGTCCAGCTCGCCCACCACCACGGCCCCCCGCCCGCCGTAATGGACCACGCCCGGTTCGAGGTAGTCGGCTCCGAAATTGACGAAGCAGCCTACGGTCCGCTCCTGCCCGACGATGTCGGCAATCACGGGCTCGTTCAGCCCGTTCTGTACCGAAACCACGGCACCGCCATCCGACAGATGCGGCTCCAGCATGCGGGTGGCGGTGGCAGTGTGGTGCGCCTTCACGCACAGCAGGATCGTGCCGAAGACGCCGTTCAGGGTGTCCGGCGTGTACGCAGGCGCACGGGCATTGAACTCCTCGACGCCGGTGATGCGCAGGCCGCGATCGCGGATTGCCCGCGTGTGCTCCTCCACGGTATCCACGAAGACCACGTCGTGGCCCGCACGCGAGAAATAGGCGCCGATGGTGCCACCGATGGCACCCGCACCCCAGATGACGATCGTGTCGCCTACGCCCATGGTCCCTCCAGTGCTCGACGCGTTTCCTCCACCCCGGCGTCCCAGATGGCGAGCATCTCGTCATCCGGGCGCTCGTACCGCCCGGCGAAATTCCCGTCTCCCAGATACACGCGCACTTCGTCCGCCGTCATGAGCGCCATGAGCGAGCGGTCGATGGGGTCCTTACTGTCCGCCGGCACCGTCGCGCCGGCCAGTCGCGTCCAGGGGACATTTTCCATCCACGACGCGTGCGACGCCACCGGGTCGATGGAATGCACCTTTGCCATCGTCGCCGGCGCGTTCCACCAGTTGTGGAATTTCACACGCACCTCCGGGTTCGCTTCCATCCATTCCACCGCCACCGTGCCCGCCGGCGAGTTGCCGCCGTGGCCGTTCACGATCAGGATGCGCCGGAAGCCGTGACGCGCCACCGAGTTCAGGATGTCCGTCACCACGGAAAGGTAGGTCTCCAGCTTCAGCGCCACCGTGCCCGGGAACCCGAGGAAGTACGGCGACACCCCATACGGCAGAACGGGGAAGACCGGCACGCCCAGCGGCTCCGCCGCCTCCGCCGCTACCCGCTCCGCCAGGATGGCGTCCGTCATAAGGCTCAGGTAGGCATGCTGCTCGCAACTGCCCAGCGGCACCACCGCCCGGTCGTCGCGCGTCAGATAGTCCCGGACGCTGAACCAGCTCATGTCACGGATACGCACCTGAGCACCCTCCTTTCGAATTCGAGTTCGAGTTCGAATTCGAAAACGCCTGGTCTTCGTGGGGGCCACATCCCGGCGTAATACCGGGTTCGTCGTGCCAGCAGCTGCGCGGCACGGTTCGGTCCGCCTTCGTCGCGCGGTTTCCGCCTTCGTCGCGCTATTCCGGCTCCGTCACGCAAACCTGCCTTCATCGCGGATGCGGGACGGACCCGGCCCCGTGCTGGCTGTGCCCGGCAACGCGCGCCGAAACCGGGCTCGGCGGGCGCTGTGCCCTGAAGTCGGCGGCCCATCGAAGACCTGCCTCGCCCGCTCGAACTCGAACTCGAATTCGAACTCGAGCTCTTCTCAGGAGCGCACCCGGGCTCCGAGGCCCTCGTACAGCCGGACCATCGCCTTCATGCCGAGCCCCACGTGCGCTTCCGGGAACCACTCGTCGGGGGCGTGCATGTTGGCGCCGGGGAGGGCGAAGCCCATGACGACCACGTTTGCGTCCAGAACGCTCTCGATCTCGGGCGCGATGGGCAGCGTGCCGCCGTGTGCGGCCAGAACGGGCGCGGCGCCGAACGTCTCCTTCAGCGCGGCGCCGGCCGCCTGGTAGAGCGCGCTATCCGTGCCGGACCGCCAGGGCCGCGCCGATTGGAGCTGGCGCACCGCGATGCGCACGCCGGCCGGCGCGACGCGCTCCACATGGGCACGTAGCAGCTCACCCACCCGCTCCGGGTCCTGGCCGGCCACCAGCCGGCAGCTGAGCTTGGCGCGGGCTCGCGCCGGCAACACCGTCTTGGCGCCTTCGCCCGTGTAGCCCGACACGAGCCCGTTCACATCCAGCGTGGGGCGCGTCCACAGTCGCTCCACCGTCGTGTAGCCGGACTCGCCCACCAGTTCCGCGCCGCCCGCCGACTGCTGGAACGCTGCGTCGTCGAACGGCAGGGCCCGGAACCGGCTGCGCAGCTCGTCGGGCAGCGGCGCGACATCGTCGTAGAAGCCGGCGACGGCGACGTGGCCCACGTCGTCGTGGAAGGATGCGATGATGGCCGCCAGCGCGTTTGCCGGGTTGGCGACGGCGCCGCCGTACTGGCCGGAGTGCAGGTCGTGACTGCCGATCTCCACGTCCAGCTCGAAGTAGGCAAGGCCGCGGGTGGCGAAGATGAGCGATGGCCGGCCGGGGGCGAACATCATGGAGTCGGAGATGACGACGTGGTCCGCCGCCAATTCCTCGCGCCGCTCTTTCAACAGCGGCACCAGGTCCGGAGAGCCGATCTCCTCCTCGCCCTCCAGCACGAGCTTCACGTTGACGGGCAGCGCGCCGCGCGTGGCCAGGAGCGTCTCCAGCGCCTTGACCTGGAGGAACACCTGGGACTTGTCATCTGCCGCCCCCCGGCCCCAGATGCGACCTTCTCTGACCTCAGGCACGAACGGGGCACTGGACCATTCATCGAGCGGTTCCGCGGGCTGCACGTCGTAATGGCCGTAGACCAGCACGGTCGGTGCGCCTTCCGCGCCGGTCCACCGGGCCAGCACGGCCGGGTGCCGCGGCGTCTCCGCCAGCGACGCGTCGACGCCCGCCCTGCGCAGCTCGCCGACCAGCCACTCCGCGGCGGCGCGCGTGTCCCCGTCGTGCTCCGAACGCGCACTGATGCTCGGGATGCGCAGGAAATGGAACAGCTCTTCCCGGAAGCGCGGCAGCTCCCGGTCTATGTACGACAGTGGATCAGCCATGCCGTCAGCCCGGTTCAGAAGTGCTACAGCAGGATCGTGAGCAGCAACGCCACGGCCATGAGGGTGTTGGTGCCCAGGTTCCAGATCACGTTGTCGCCCAGCGCCGGCACCGGCACCGGCTCGTCGTACTGCCGGAACGCCCACGCCAGCGGTCGCCGCAGCAGCAGCAGGCTGGGCAGCAGGGCCAGCAGCGCGAGCAGCGGCAGGGCGCCGATGATGACGCTGCCGGCGATCCATACCGGGACGGCGAGGGCCGCCAGGCCGTAGATCAGGGCGCCGCCGCGTCGGCCGAAGACCAGGACCAGGTTGCGGCGTCCACCGAAGCGGTCCGCTTCGATGTCCGGGAACTCGTTCAGCAGCAGCAGGTTGAACGTCATCAGGAACGCGGGCACGGCAGCGGCGATGGCGGCGGTGCCGATGGAGCCCTGCTGCACCAGGGCGGTGCCGGCCACGGGCAGGGCCCCCAGCCCCAGCCCGGCCGCGATCTCACCCACGGCCAGGCGGGCGAACAGGTGGGTGTAGAGCAGGACGAGCAACGCGCCGATGATGACGATCGGCACCATGGAGGCACCGATCTGGAGGATGAAATACACGCCGATCGCCGCACCCAGCGCGGAAGCGGCCAGTCCCCAGCCCAGCGCGAACGCCGGTGAGACGGCACCAGCGGGCAGCGTCCCGCTGCCGCCGCTGAAGGGCGTGCGCTGCGTGCGCTGGTCGATGCCCCGCAGGAAATCGCTCCACTCGTTGATCGCATTGACGGCGACGTGGAGCGCCACCAGCCCGATGAGGGCCAGCACCGTGGCGAGCCAGGAGAAGCCGTCGTCGTATGCCGAGGCGGCCGCGCCGGCCGCCACGAGCGTGATCGGGAGAAGAAGGAACGGCGCGCGGGAGATGCCGAGGATCCCCCGCGCGAGCGATTGTTCTGGATTGTCGGTAGTCACCGGCTCGTTCACCCTTTCAACAGGTCCGTTGGCACGGGAAGCGTTCGGATCCGCGTGCCGGTGGCGGCGAAGATGGCATTGGTGACCGCCGGCGCAAGGGGCGGCACGCCCGGCTCGCCGATGCCGCCCGGCCGTTCGGGCGATTGCACGGCGTAGACTTCCACCTCGGGCATCTCGTCGATGCGCAGGAGGGGGTAATCGGTGAAGTTGCCTTCCTTGACGCCGCCGGCTTCCAGCGTGATGCCGTGCTTGAGGGTGTAAGTGGAAGCGAGCGTGACGGCGCCCTCCATCTGCGCGGCCATGATGTCCGGGTTGATCACCTGGCCGCAATCCACGCCACAAACCACGCGGTCGATCTTCACCGTGCCGTCGGACGCGACGGTGACCTCCGCCACCTCTGCCACGTGCGATCCGAACGACGACACCGCCGCGATGCCGCGCCCGCGCCCCTTCTCCAGTGGCTCGCCCCAGCCGGCCTTCTCCGCCGCCAGCTCCAACGCCCCGCGTAGGCGGACCGCATCCCGCATGAGCGCCCGGCGATACAAGTAGGGGTCCTTCCCGGTGGCCGCCGCCATCTCGTCGATGAAGCTCTCGATGACGAAGCCGTTCTGTGTGTTGCCCACGGACCGCCAGGCGCCCACGGGCACGCCCCAGTCGTCCAGGTGGTAGTCCACCAGGAAGTTGGGCAGCAGGTACGGCGGGTTCTCCGCGCCACCCACCGTCAGGCCTCTTCCGGGCGGTCCCACGATGCGGTGATGCCACGCCACGGGCGCGCCGGCGCTGTTCAGGCCTCCGCGCAGATGGTGATACGTCAGCGGCCGGTAGAAGCCGTGCCGCGTCGTGTCCTCCCGGGTCCAGAACAGCTGGACGGGCGCGTCCACGCGCTTCGCGATCTCCACGACCTGCGTGACGTAATCCGTCTGCAGCCGGCGCCCGAAGCCACCGCCCACCATGGTGACGTGCAGTGTGACGTCCGCCGGCTTGACACCAGCCACGCGCGCGGCATCGCTCTGGGCCTCCGTGGCCACCTGCGTGGGCGCCCACACCTCCACCTTGCCGTCGGCCACGCGGGCCGTGCAGTTCATCGCCTCCATGGTGGCGTGGTCCAGGAACGGCAGCTTGTAGACGGCGTCCAGCGTGCTCGACGCGCCGGACAATGCTGCCTCGACGTCGCCGGCCTTTCGCGCCACGTCGCCCGGCGTGCCGGCCAGCTTTTCGCAGCGGGCGAACAGCGACTCGCTGCTCATGTCGGCGATTGGGCTGGGCGCCCAGTCCACCGAGAGTGCGTCCCGGCCCTTCAGGGCGGCCCACGTGTTACGACCGAGCACGGCCACGCCACCGGGGATCTGGACGACGTTCACGACGCCGTCCACGCGGCGCGCCCGGCTGTCGTCGAAGCCGCGAACCTTCGCCCCGAACGCCGGCGGCAGCGCCACGCATGCGACGAGCATGCCCGGCAGGTCCACATCCGTGCCGAACACGGTCTCGCCCACCACCTTGTCGTGCTGGTCCAGGCGGTGCACGGGCGTGCCCACGATGGTGAAGTCGTTGCGGCTCTTGAGCGGCGGGTCTTCCGGCACCGGCAGCTTCGCGGCGCGCTCCACCAGCGTCCCGTACTCGGCGCGGCGGCCGCTCGCGTGCACGACGGCGCCTTTCTCGGCCCGGCACTCCGACACGTCGACGCCCCAGACCTGGGCGGCGGCCGTCCGCAACATCTCCCTCGCCGCGGCGCCCGCCTTGCGGAACGGGTCCCAACCGTAGCGGATGCTCGTGCTGCCACCCGTGGAGATGGTGCGGACCCAGCCCGCCGGGTTCTCCGGCGGCGGCAGGATCCGGATCTTGGTCCAGTCCGCGTCCAGCTCCTCCGCCAGGATCATGGGCAGCGCCGTAGATGTGCCCTGGCCCATCTCCGTTTCGTCCACGACGACGTGCACCAGGCTATCCGTGCCGACGTGCAGCCACGCCGCCGGATGCAGGTCTGCACCCTGGTCCGCCCAAGCATCCGCCCAGGGGAAGTGGATGGCGATGGCGAGACCTGCGCTGGCGCTCAGCCCGGTCTCCAGGAACTCGCGACGAGTGTACAGGTCAGCCATGGGCCACCTCCTGTGCCGCCCGCCGGATCGCCCGGCGGATCCGCAGGTAGGTGCCGCACCGGCACAGATTGCCGGACATCCATTGATCGATCTGCTGATCGGTGGGATTCGGGTTGCCCGCCAGCAGCGTGGCCGCCTGCATGATTTGGCCCGGCTGGCAGTAACCGCATTGCGGCACCTCTTCTTCGATCCAGGCCTTCTGAAGGGCGTGCAGGCCGTCCTTGCCCAGGCCCTCGATGGTGGTGATGCGGCGGTTCGCCGCCGCCGCCACCGGTGTCACGCACGAACGTGTCGCCGTGCCTTCCAGGTCCACCGTGCATGCACCGCACGCGGCGATGCCGCACGAGTACTTCGTGCCTTTCAACTTGAGCTCGTCCCGGAGTACCCATAGAAGCGGCGTGTCCGGGGGCACATCAACGGTGTGGCTCTCTCCGTTTACCGTCAGGGTCAGCGCGGCCATGAAGTGTCTCCTTGTGGGCCAGCCAGTGCGGCTGCTCTGTGGAGCGCATGGTGGGTTGCTGAAATGTGAGCCGCGGCCCGGCCCCTTGTCAAACGAAAACGGCCGGGAGCGAAGGCTCCCGGCCGGACGGCCCTATCATGGTTCGTCCCGGCGATTACTTGCCTTTGCCCAACTCGTGGCCACCGCCGCGGATCTCGATGCGACGAGGCTTCGCTTCCTCGACCTTCGGGAAGGTGACCGTCAGCACGCCGTTCTCGTAGCGGGCATCCACCTGGCTCGCGTTCGCATGCTGCGGCAGCACGAAGCTGCGCTCGAAGTGGCCGTAGCGCCGCTCGTACAGGCGATAGCTGCCCTCGCCTTCGCCTTCCTTGCGCTCTTCTTTCTTTTCGCCGGACACCGTGAGGATGTTGTTCTCGACCGTCAGGTCGATGTCCTCCAGCCGCATGCCCGGGATCTCCATCATGAAACGCAGCTCCTCGTTGGTCTCCACGACCTCGGTGGGCAGTGTCCGCAGACTCGTCTCCCACTGGTCGCTCACGTCACCGAACCACCGGCCCATCTCCCGGCGCAGATCGTCCACGGCGTCCATCGGGGACGGCATCAAGCGCACGCGTCGCAGTGTCGGAACCATGGCTTTCCCTCCGTTCATCGGTTTCTGTGCAATCCTGCTCTCTTGTCTCGTCGCGGCGGGCGCCCGAGGCGGGCGTGGCCGCCGGATTCGCCCTTCATGTTTTGCATCGCCCGTGCCAGACTGAACCTGCCGTAATTACATGGGGCCCTTGCACTTTCGGCAGTACAGTCTGCCACCCCTGCAAGCTTGGCAGTCGGCGGCGACGGTTGGCCCGGTCCCGGCCGGGCGTTTCACGAAACACGCTTCCCGGTTTCAGCGGAGGTCGTGCGAAACACGGGCGCGGGAACCGTGTCGCCACGCGCAAGCGTTCTCCAGCGTCCGGGTGCGTGGCGGGGAATGGTCTCACGGCAGGCAAAATCGTGGGTCGACGGGGACGTGTCTCACGTCGTGGCACGGCGATGCGGCGGTCGGCAGCGTTCGTGCAAGACCGTTGTTGTCCGGGCCGTTTCGGGGATACACTTGCAGGAACCATGGGAACAGGACGGATGACGAGCGTGCCGTTGAACCGGGCGCTGCTGGCATCGCTGGCGGCTGCGCTGTTGTTGTCGTTGGTGCCGGCCGGCCTGGCGCTGGACCGGCGCATCGAGGCGTCGCTGGTGGCGAAGGTGCGAGACGACCTGTCCCGGGCGCCCATGGTGCTGATGGACCGAAACCGGGGGCGGGCGGACGCGCTCATGATGCACGCCCGGGAGGTGGCGGGGACGCCGGGTCTGGGCGCCGCGCTTGCGCGGGGCGATGCACGGGCGGCGGGCAGGCTGCTGTCGCCGCCGGCGACGGGCGAGGAGCCGGTTCTGGTGGACGGCGCCGGGCGCGTGGTGGTGGGCGCGGATCCGGGAGGTACCCTTGTGGCGGCCACGCGTGCAGGCCGGACGCCGGTGGACTTCGTCGGCGGAGCGGGCCACATCCGCGTGCTGTCCCTGGCGCCCGTGCTGGTGGGCGGTCAGTGGGGCGGAGCGGCGGGCGTGTCACTGCCGGTCGACGAGACGACGGCGGGCACGCTCGCCGGCCTGACGGCGTCGGACGTGGTGATCCTGGACCGGGAAGGCGGAACGGTGGCCTCCACGTTGCCGGAACCCCAGGCGCGGGCGGTGGCGCGCTGGGCGCGCGGCGCCGACGACGAGGTGCGGGATCTGCGGGACGATGCGCTGGGCCGGTTCTGGCTCGTCGTCGCGCCCCTGGGCGACGTCGGGTACGTGGCGTTCACCCGGACCGCCGCACACGAGTTGGCCGTGCTGCCGCGGCTTCGTCGGGGCGCACTGCTGGCCGCGGGCATTGTGCTGGCGGTCGCGCTGCTCATCGGGCTGCTGGTGTCGAACGCGCTGGCGCGGCCGGTGGTCGGCCTGGCACGGGCGGCCGACCGGCTGGCGGACGGCGATTTCCATGCTCCGCTGGACCGCTCACGCATCCGGGAAGTGGATCGCATGTCGCGAGCGTTCGGCCACATGCGCCAGACCCTGGCGGACCGGCTGGAAGAGCTGAAACAGGCGAACCGGGAGCTGGAGCACCGGCAGGAGCGTTTGCGGGCGCTTCAGGCGGAGATGATCCAGCGTGACCGGCTGGTAGCCAGCGGCCGGCTGGTGGCGGAGCTGGCGCACGAGATCCGCAACCCGGTGGCCAACGTGCGGAACTGCCTCGAGGTGATCCATCGGCGGGTGCAGGACGACCCGAAAGTACGCGAGTTCGCCGACCTCGCCATCGACGAGCTGCTGCGCATGCACGAGCTGGCGGAGCAGATGCTGGACCTGAACCGACCCATGGACCCGGCGGCGGCGCGCTGCGACGTGCTCGACGTCGCATCCCGGGTCGCCGCTCTGTTCGGCACCGGCCCCAACGCCGATCGTTGGCCGGTCATCGTGACGGGCGACAGTGACGTGGACGCCCGCATGGCACCCGATGCGTTGAAGCAGGTGCTGCTGAATCTGGTGCAGAACGCCCGCGAAGCCATGTCGGACGGTGGCCCCATCGGCATCGACGTCAGCCACGCTGGAGATTCGGTGCAGATCGAGGTCACGGACGAGGGGACCGGTATGGCCGATGACGTCCTGTCGCGGGTGTTTGATCCGTTCTTCACAACGAAGGGGGAGGTGCGGGGTGTGGGACTCGGTCTCTTCGTGGCAGAGGGACTGGTCCGACGCCATGGCGGAAGCTTGACGGCGGAGAATCGGGACGATGTCCGGGGCGCCCGGTTCCGGGTGGCCTTGCCGGTTGCCGCTGGCGGGCGCCGAGCCGACGAACCCGAACGCGTGGAGCGGTGATGTTCACAGCGGATGGCAAGGCGAGTGCGCGCATCCTGCTGGTCGACGACGACCGGGCGTTCCGCCTGTCCACGGCGGAGCTGCTGCGGGAGGACGGTCACGAAGTCGTCGAGGCGGAGAACGGGGCCCAGGCGGCGGAGGCTCTCCAGGTCGGTCTGTTCGACCTGATGCTGCTGGACCTGCGCATGCCGGGCCTGGACGGCTTGCGCATGGTGGAGGTCCTGCGGGAACGCGGTGAGCCGATCCCGATTCTCATGATCTCCGGCTTCGGCACTGTGGAATCGGCCGTGGAGTCCTTGCACCTGGGCGCGGACGATTTCCTGACGAAGCCGGTGGACCCCGACGTGCTCAGTGCACGTGTAGGCCAGATCCTGGAGCGACGTCCCCTGCGTGCATCTCTGAGCTCGCCGGTGGAAGGCATGGTAGGCCGGTCGCCGGCCATGCGCCGCGTTTTCGATGCCGTCCGCCGCGTCGCGCCGACGGAAGCGACCGTGCTGGTCACCGGCGAGACGGGCACCGGCAAGGAGCTGGTGGCTCGCGCGGTGCACCGCCTCTCGGAGCGCAGCGGTCACCCGTTCATCCCGGTGAACTGCGCCTCCCTGGCCGAAGGCGTGCTCGAGTCGGAGCTGTTCGGCCACGTGCGGGGCGCCTTCACGGGCGCCGTGCGTGACAAGACGGGACTGTTCACCGCGGCTGACGGCGGCACGATCTTCCTGGACGAGATCGGTGACATGGGCCTGCAGCTCCAGCAGCGGCTGCTGCGCGTCCTCCAGGAACGGGAAGTAACCCCCGTCGGCGCCGTGCGCGCCCTCCCGGTGGATGTGCGGGTCGTCGCGGCCACCAACCGCGACCTGCGGGCCGAAACCGCGAGTGGTCGGTTCCGGGAAGACCTTTTCTACCGCCTCAACGTCTTCCACATCCAGCTGCCGCCCCTTCGCGAGCGCCGCGGCGACATTCCACTCCTCATCGAAGCGGCCCTGCGGCGGGTGCGCGACCGCTCGCCGGACGCGCGCCACCTGGCCTGTTCGCCATTCGCCATCCGGCTGCTGCGCGCCTACGACTGGCCCGGCAACGTGCGCGAGTTGTTCTCCGTCATCGAAAGCGCCGCCATTCGCGCGGGCGGTCGCATCGAAGCCCAGCATCTGCCGGAGCCGGTGCGCTCCCGTGCCGGCGGCCGGCCCTCGTCCCGGCAGGAGGAGCCGGAGCGCTATCAGGGGCCCGGCAGCGAAGCGGAGGAACGCGAGGCCATCATCGCAGCGCTGCAGGAGGCCGAGGGCGTTCGGTCCCGGGCCGCAGACCTCCTCGGCATGAGCCGCACCACCCTCTGGCGCAAGCTCAAGCAGTACGGCATCAACCCTGACTGACAACGACGCCCCTCGCCGGCCAAACTCGTAAGGCGCGAGCACACAGCGGAGCGATCTGCGAGAGGGCCCCGGCCGGTCGTCCGGTCGGGGCCCTCTCGTGTCGGCGTGGCGTGTCCGGCTTGCTGCCGGTGGATGTTGGTTCGGTGGGGCTCCAGCGCCCGTGGCGCTGCGCTACTGCTTCGGGTTGACCGTGTACGCGATGTACGTGAGGGCGAGAATGTAGACGAGGGCCGCCACGCCGACGTACGTCCAGACACTTCGCGGTTCGTTGCGCGCGGAGCGCCGGTCGAGGAACGGAATGAACAGGAGCAGCACACCTGCCAGTCCGAAGGCGATGATCCCCAGCACGTCTCCCGGAATGCCCAACAGGTGAGCCGGGAGGAACTTCAGCGTCTGGAACATGAACATGAAGTACCATTCCGGACGGATGCCAGCGGGCGCGGGCGCGAACGGGTCCGCCTTCTTCCCCAGCTCCGCGGGGAAGAACGCGGCCAGCGAGGCGAGGATCGCGAGCACCAGCAGCCAGCCGATCAGGTCCCGCATGAAGAAATTGGGGAAGAACGGCACCGATTTCCGCGGGCCGCCCTTGCGTTCCACGCTCGGTGGCACGCTCATGCCCAGCTTCTGCACCAGCAGGACGTGCAGCCCGATGAGCAGGATGGCAATGCCCGGCAGCAAGGAAGTGTGCAGCGCGTAGAACCGGGTCAGTGTGGCACCGGTCACGTCGTCGCCGCCTCGCAGCACCTTCAACACGAAGGGGCCGATCAACGGCATCACACCCGGAATCTCGGTGCCCACTCGTGTGGCGAAGAAGGAGAGCTGGTTCCAGGGCAGCAGGTAGCCGGTGAAGCCCAACCCCAGGACGACGGCGAACAGGGCCACGCCCGTCATCCACGTCAGCTCCCGCGGCGTACGATACGATTTGAGCAGTAGCGTGCTGAACAGGTGCAGGAACACCGTGAAGATCATCAGGTTGGCGCCCCACGCGTGGATCGAGCGGATCAGCCATCCGAATTTCACGTTGGCCATCAGGAACTGCACCGACTCGTATGCTTCGCCGGCGCTCGGCCGGTAGTAGAAGAGCAGCAGGATGCCCGTGCAGACCTGGAGCATGAAAAGGAACAGGACCATCCCGCCCACGTAGTACCACCCGCTGTGCCGGTGCTTTGGCACGGTCTTCTTCTTCGCCAGCGGCTGCAGCACGCTCAGCCCCACTCGCACGTCGATCCAGCGCGCGACCGCGGCCCCGCGGCTCCGTGTTTCCGCCATGGTTCAGGCCTTCTTGCTGACGACGATCTGATCGCCGCGCACGTTCACGGCATACGGCGCCAGGGGTGCGGGCGGCGGACCCGCAATGTTGCGGCCGTTCAGGTCGTAGTGGCCGTTGTGGCAGGCGCACCAGATCTGGGAAAGGTCGTTGCGGTACTGCACGGTGCAGCCCAGGTGCGTGCAGATGGCCGTGAACGCCCGCAGCTCGCCGGAAGGGGTCCGAATCACCAGGGCCGCCTTGCCACCGAAGTTGATGACGCGGCCCGAATTGCGCGGGAGATCGCTTGCCTTGAACGGCGCAGTGACGGAATTCGTCGCCGATTCGCCCGACGGAGGCGGGATCAGGTAGCGGGTGACGGGATACAGGACCGACGCGCCCAGGGCTCCGGCGCTGGCGCCCAGCACCCAATCGATGAACGACTTGCGTGTGACTTTGCGAGGTTGCGCGTCCTCGGACATCGAGGCCTCCCGTCGTCAGGACATGGGTTGTGGATGGTGTTCCGCACGCGCTTCGACCTGGCGGATCTTCAGGGCCAGGCCCAGCACGAGGATGAGGATGATGGCGGCGGAGACGGCGAGGCCGATGCGGCGGACCCGGTGCTCGGCCATGGCCGCGCGGCCGCGCTGCTGCGCCTTCGTCGCCACGGCCATGCCGGCGTCGATCTCCTTGCGGACCGGCTCGACGTGCATGGTGTGGATGGCCGTACGAGCTTTCGTGAGTGCGTCGTTGACGTCGTCCAGCTCGAACAGCGCCTCGCTCACTTCCATGCCCGCGTTCTGCGCCCGAAGCAGCAGCGTACGCCCTATGGCCGCCTGCGTCTGCAGCGAGTCGAGCATGTGCTTGTCCGTCAGGAACGACCGGCCGTTCGGGTCGTTCTCGGCATGGCAGCTGAAGCACACCGTGTTCGTGCGGGCTACCAGGAACGTGTCGGCCACCGGCTGAATGTCGTGCTTGCCGTGGCAGGTGGCGCAACCGGCGCGGCCGCCTTTCGTGAAGCGCTCCGCATGCTTGCTGGAGTCCAGCGCGGCCGCTTGCATGGCGTGGCACTGGCCACACACGTTCTGCACCGACGACACGCCTGGCGGCACGGCGCCGTGGTTGCCGTGGCAGTCGTTGCAGGTCGGGGCCGAGATATCGCCCTTTTCGAACAGCGTCTTGCCGTGCACACTCTCCTTGTACTGCGTCACCTCGTCCGTGGTGAGGCCGTATTTCGCCATCAGCTTGGCGTCACCGTGGCAATTCGCGCACGTGCCCACGACGTTCGTCGGGTACACCGTGGACGTGGGGTCGTTGGGCGGACGGATGGAATGCGCCGTGTGACAGTTGGTGCATGTGGCCACATTGGGGTCGTTGTGTTGCCGCAGCTGCTGGCCGTGCACCGACGTCCAGTACTCGGTGACCTGGTCCACACGGAGCGACGGGTCGTACTTCCGCATGAAGACGGCGTCCGAGTGGCAGCGCCCGCACATGGCCGGGATGTCCCGGCGCGCCGGCTTGCCCAGGAATCCCATGGCCCGGTTCATGGCTCCCTTGCCGTGCGCGCTGCCCACACCACCGTGACAGTCCAGGCAGCCCAGACCCACCTCGGCGTGGATGTCCTTGGCGAATTCCTTGGCCGGGTCCGACAGACGCGGATCCTTCTGCTTCAGGTGGCAGTCCACGCACACCTGGCTCGTGGGCAGGCGCTGAGCGATCGCCTGGCGCGGGAACGCCAGCACGCCGGCGAAGACGAGCACGATCACGAAGACGAATCCGGAGACGAACCCCGTCCCCGCACTGCGCCGGGCACACGGCCCCGCCGCATGCCCGGTTGGCCCGCGGAACCCTCTCATGGCTGGACCCCCGTCGGTGACTTGCCAAGGAGATGACACTCGTAGCACGGCTGCGGCGCCTCGTGCTTCACACGGTCGGCGTGGCAGATCAGACACAGCTGGCGGCTCGGCGTCAGCGTGGCGATGACCTTCTCTGTATGGCATGCCGCGCAGTTTCCGTGTGCGGCAAGCGTGTGGATCGTGGTGTCGGCCGGCGCCGTGTGGCAGCGTGAGCACTGCGCGCCATCGCGATGGTGTGGCGCGTGGCAGGCGCCGCAGTCCGTGTTCGGCGTGTACATCGGAAAGCCCGTGTGGCACGCGCTGCACGGTTCCGTCGTATGCAGGCGGTGGTCGAAGTTGAACACGCGCACGCGCGCGCTGTCCCACACCGACAGCTTCAGCGAGACCGGCACCTTGAGCACGCCGCGCTTACCCGGATCGTGGCAGGCCTTGCATGCCAGCTTCCGCGCAGGATTGTGGTGGCATGCCATGCATTCCCGGCGGCTGCGCACGGGCAGGCCACTGTAGTCGGATTCCGGCGCGTGACAGTCCGAGCAGCGCGCCGCGGCCATGTGGGTATCGTGGCCGGGTACGGACTGGTGGCAGTGGCTGCACTGGAACGACCGATGCTCCGCATGGGGGAACGCCAGCGACGAATCCACGGGCGTTACCTGGGGCGTCGAATCGGCCAGCGGATCGTAGGGTGGGCGCACGGTGTCCGGGGTGAGCGGCCGCGCAGGGCTGGCCTGCACGGTAGCGTTGGCTTGCGCGTCCGGCGTTCCGCAGCCGGCGCTTGCCAGAAGAAGCCCGAGAATCACTACGCCAACGGCGTACGACCCGCGGCCGACGCTTGGCCCCAAGCGTCGCGTTCTCAAAGGCTCAGCCATGGCTCGCGCCCCCGGGCACGACCGCGTGTCGTTGGGTGAGCCAGAGCGTGAACGCTGTCGCGGGGGCCGCCACCCAGATGGTCACGCCCACCGCCAGCAGGACCGCGCCCACTCCGGTCACCCGCAGCTCCGTCCACCAGATCTCGGGTTGCCACACCAGGAAGGAGACCAACAGGAAGACGAACACGACGGCCAGGATCACGATGCCGGCACGGTACTGAGGCCACCGCTCCAGCATGTTGCCCATCGCCAGCCAGCCCTGCCAGGCGCCCCAGCAGCAGATCACACCGGCCAGCACCCAACCCACGGCCACGATGCCCAGCAGCGCGTACCAGTGCAGGGACAACGCCGCCGCCGTCAGCCCGATCCACAACGCGATCAACCATGCCAGCAACAGAGCCGGGACCGCTACGAACACTCCCATCACCAGGCTCTGAACCGCACGATGCCCCGAACAGCCCTGGTCCCGACCCAGATAGCCCAGCACCGCGCCGTGCAGCAGGCCCAGCCCGCCACCGATCACGAACAACACGCTCGTGATCGTCATCAGCATGCTCGAGCTCGCCCGCCCGCTCAACATGATGCTCGCAACCAGCGGCCCCCCGGCCATGATGCCCCCCGCCATCGCCCACGCCACTTCCAGACGACCCGGTAGCTCGAACGCCAGTCGCAGGTAGGGATGCCCTTCCTCGGTTGGTTCTGCTGCTCCCCGAACGTCCAGTGAATCTCGCATGACTCGCCTCCGGTGAGCGCCTTGCCACCGGCGGGCGCCGGCAGCTTCCTGGCGGTATCCTCCACGCCGGCTCGTCCGGCGTCTTCAGGCGATGGCCCATGCTGCACCCCCGCGTTCGAGCAACTCGGGTGCCACCTGCCATGGTTTTCCGTAACCTGTTGCATGCATTCGCGTTGTGCCCTTCAGGGACCGTTCGCCCAACGGGCCGGATCGGGGCATTTGCCCCGGTGCACTCCCCAACCGCCGTTCCGCCGCCGGTACAACCCGTTCCGCACCCCGGACGCGACGAGGGGACGGAGCACGAAACTCTGGCGCAAAGCAGTGTGCAGTCATAAGTTGGGGGTAGTTTAGAACGAACGTTCGACCGGGCTTGGCCACCGGGGCATTTCACCCGGCGAAACCGCCCGACGCGGGGCCGTGGGGTAGGGCAGATCGCTCGACGGAAGGCGCCGTCTTCCCGAACGGGAGGAGAGAATGGCGGCGAAACGCGTCAGGACATTGGCGGCACTGCGCGACCGTGGGAATCCACTGGCGGGTGCGTTGGGCCGGAAGCTGCTGGGCTGGTTCCTGTTGTTCTCCCTGGTTCCGCTGTTCGGGTCCAACGCGCTGGGGTACGCCCGCAGCGAGGAGATCATCGCGCGTTTGGTGGAGCGGTATCTCCGTGCGATCTCGGAAGTGGAGGCGCAGCATATCGGAAGCGAGGTCCTGCGCCAGCAGCTGGATCTGCGGGCGATCGCGGCGGGGAACGAGTTTCTGCGTTCGGCGGTGGTAGGGTTGGGAGGTGGCAGTGCGGGTCGGATGGCGGGTGTGGCGAATCGGGGTGCGGTGGTGGATTACCTGTCGCGGAAGACGCAGGAGCTGGAAGCGTTCGACATGCTGGCGCTGCTGGACCGGAAGGGTCGGGTGCTGGTGACGTCGGACGAGGGGACCGGGCACGCGCAGTCGATGGGCGATCCGACGGAGGTGGTGGCGCTGCTGGAGCCTGTGTCGGGGCGTCCTGCGGTGGGTCCGCGACTGCGGGTAGTGGTACCGGTGTCGACGGACGAGGGGGTGGTGGGGTACCTGGGTGGCATGGTGGGGCGTCGTGGCCTGAACCGGTTCCTGGAGATTCCGGAGCACCTTGGCGGGACGGTGGAGAGCTACATCGTGGATCGCCACGGCTACCTCATCTACGGCGCGGGCGGACCGGGGGAGCTGGACTACGCGGACCCCCTGGGCACGCCGGTGCTGCAGGCGGATCCCGGTGGATTCCGGCGTTATCAGGACCGGCGCGGCGTGGAAGTGATCGCGACGAGCGCGGCGGTGCCCAGCTCGTCGTGGCGGTACGTTGCGGAGGTGCCGGTGCAGGAGGTGCTGGGGTCGCTGCAGGACCTGCGTCGTCTGTCGCTGTATCTGGGCTGGTTCTTCACCGCCCTGCTCATGGTGACGGCGTGGTTCGTGGCGGGTGGCATCGTGGCGCCGGTGCGGCGGTTGGTGGCGGCGACGCGCCGGGTGGGTCGAGGCGACCTGGACGTGCGGGTGGACGTGGAAGAGCGGGACGAGATCGGTGAGCTGGGCACGGCGTTCAACGAAATGGCGGCGGAACTGTCGCGTGCGTCGGCCCGGGTGGAGGAGCTGCACCGGCGTGAGATCGAGCGGGCGCAACAGCTGGCGACGGTCGGCGAGCTGGCCAGCGGCGTGGCTCACGAGATCAAGAACCCGCTGGTGGGGGTGTCGAACGGCCTGGACCTGGTGCTTCGTCGTGTGGGCGAGGATGACGAGTTGTCGCCGATCATGACGGAGATGCAGCACCAGCTGGCGCGCATCGAGGCGGCGATCCGGGACCTGCTGGCGTTCGCCCGACCGGCGACGCCGACGTTGAAGCCCGTGGACGGGAACCGGGTCGTGGCGCGTGCCGTACGGCTGGTGCAGCCGGCGGCGGAGCGTGACGGGGTGTCGCTGGAGATGCACCTGGACGAGGAGATCCCGGAGATCCAGGCGGACGAGGAGCTGATCCGGCAGGGTCTGGTGAACCTGCTGATGAACGCGGTGCACGCGTCGACGCCAGGCGGGCGCGTGGAGATTACGTCTGCGCGGCACGGCGACGACGTGGAGTTCCAGGTCCGGGACAACGGCCGCGGCATCACGCCCGTGGACCTGGAGCACATCTTCAAGCCGTTCTACACGACCCGACACAGCGGCACGGGCCTGGGCCTTTCCATCACCCGCGAAATCGTGGAGCGGCACGGGGGCCGGATCGATGTGGAGACCCGGGTCGGGCTGGGATCGACGTTCACGATGGTGCTGCCGGCGGGGCCTGCGGGCCGGGAAGGGGGTGAGCTGTGAGCAAGCCGCGCATCCTCATCTGCGATGACGAGATGCTGATCCGGCTCTGGTTGGAGGAGCATCTCGACGAGGAAGGCTATGACGCGGAAGGGGTGGGGGACGGGGAGTCGCTGCTGGCGGCGTTGGCGCGCAAGCCGGCGGAACTGGTTCTGCTGGATCTGCGGCTGCCGGACGGGTCGGGTATCGAGTTCCTGCAGCGGATCCGGGAGCGGGACCGGCACCTGCCGGTCATCATGATCACGGCCTTCGGGGAGGTGGAGACGGCGGTGGCGGCGGTGCGTGCCGGTGCGCACCATTTCCTCGAGAAGCCGATCCAGCTGGCGGAGCTGCTGCTGCTCATCGAACAGGCGCTGGAGAGCCAGCGTTTGCACCGGGAGCTGGAGCGGTACCAGGACGGCTACCGCTGGCAGTTTTCCGACGTCACGCTGGTGGGTCGGTCGGTGGCGGTGCGGCGGGTGGCCGAGCTGATCATGCGGCTGGCGATGAAAGGCAACGCCGCCAACGTCCTCATCCGGGGCGAGAGCGGGACGGGCAAGGACGTGGTCGCGCGGGCGATCCACGGGCGCGGGCCACGCGGGGGCCGGCCGTTCGTCAGCGTCAACTGCACGGCGCTGCCGGAGCATCTGGTGGAGAGTGAGCTGTTCGGCCACGAGGCGGGCGCCTTCACGGACGCAAAGGCGTCCAAGCGCGGCCTGTTCGAGCTCGCGGACGACGGCACCATCTTCCTGGACGAGATCGGTGACATGCCGAAGCCGGCCCAGGCGAAGCTGCTGGGCTTCCTGGAAACGCATTCGTTCCGACGCGTCGGCGGCGTGCAGGACATCGAGGTGGACGTCCACGTGATCGCGGCCACGAACCGCGACATCGAGACGGCCGTCGCGCGAAATGAGTTCCGGGAGGACCTGTTTTACAGGCTCAACGTCATTCCGGTGCACATCCCGCCGCTGCGGGAGCGCCCGGAGGACATCGCGCCCCTGGCCCTGCACTTTGTCGACGTGATGTGCCGCGACCTGCGGCAGCCGGTGCGACGCCTGGCGGCGGAGACACTGCGGGCGCTGGAGAGCTACGCCTGGCCGGGCAACGCCCGGGAGCTGCGCAACACCATCGAGCGCATCCTGCTGCTGACGGACGAGGACCCCATTGGAGTAAACAGCCTGCCCCAGGTGGTGCGTGGCGCCAGCGACGGTCCGGCGGCCCGCATCGTACTGCCGGCGTCCGGGCTCAGCCTGGAGGAGCTGGAACGGGAGCTCATCTGTCAGGCGCTGGAACGCACCGATGGCAACAAGACAGGCGCGGCGCGTCTGCTGGGCATGTCGCGCGACACCCTCCGGTACCGGTTGGAGAAGTACGGCCTGAACGACGCGTCCTGAGCCGCCGACGTCGCCTGGCCGGAAACGGCGAAGCAGCCTACCTTGCCAGGTTTCCCGATCCCGGATACGACGACCCTGGCCCCGGAGAAGAGACCATGTCGCACGATCCCCGGCGGGACACGCCCATCGCGTCACCCGTTTCCACGGCCTCTCCGGCGTCCAGGCAGCGCCTGTCCAGTACGGGGGAGCCGCTGCCGGAGCCGTATGTGGCTGCCGACGACTGGCAGTCGGAGTCCACGCTCAAGGCGGTCGTCGCGGGCATCCTGTTCGGCATCCTGTTCGGTTCCGCGAACGCCTATCTGGGCCTGCGGGCAGGCTTGACCATTTCCACGTCCATTCCCGTGGCGGTCATGACCGTGGCGGCGTTCCACGGACTCCGGCGGGTCGGCGTGCACTCCGGGATCCTGGAGGCGAACCTGTCGCAGACGGTAGGGTCGGCGTCCAGCTCCCTGGCCAGCGGCATCATCTTCACCATTCCGGCCCTGTTCCTCTGGGGGTTCGCGCCCGGCATGCTGCAGATGACCCTGCTGGCGATCAGCGGCGGGCTCCTGGGCGTGCTTTTCATGATCCCGCTGCGCCGATTCCTTATCGAACGCGAGCACCACAACCTGCCGTATCCGGAGGGCACGGCGTGCGCCGAGGTCCTGAAGGCGAGCGAGGTGGGTGGCGCCGGGGCCCGCAACGTGTTCCTGGGCCTGGGCGTGGGTGCGCTGTTGAAGGCCGCGACCACCTGGGCGCGGGTCATTCCCGACACGCTGGAAGTGCGCATCCCGTTCCTGAAGAAGGGGCAGCTGGGCTCCGACGTGTCGCCCGCATTGTTCGGGGTGGGCTACATCCTGGGGCCGCGCATCGCGTCCATCATGGTGGGTGGTGGCCTGCTGTCGTGGCTGGTGATCATCCCGGTGATCGCGTGGTGGGGCGAGGGGCGCGCCACGCCGTTGTATCCGGAGACGGTGCGCACCATCGCGGAGATGGGCCCGAGCCAGATCTGGACGCGCTACGTGCGCTACATCGGTGCGGGTGCGGTGGCGACCGGCGGTGTCATCACGCTGATCCGGAGCATCCCGACGATGATCGAGAGCTTCCGGATCGGCGGACGGCAGTTGCGGGCGCGGCTGCGGGAAGGCGTCGTCGCAGTGCCGCGAACGAGCCAGGACCTGTCGCTGGCGGTGGTAGGCGTCGGCGCGCTGCTGGTGGCCCTGCTCCTGATCACGGTGCCGCACGTGTTCGGGAGTATCGACATCGCGGCCGAGCGCGCCGTGGCCGCCGTCTGTGTCGTGATCTTCGCGTTCTTCTTCGTGACGGTGTCGTCCCGCATCGTGGGGCTCGTGGGTGTGACTTCGAATCCCACCAGCGGCATGACGATCGCAACCCTGCTGGGCACGTCGTCCGTGTTCCTGCTGCTCGGCTGGACGGACGATGCCGGCAAGATGGCCGCGTTGACCGTCGGCACTGTCGTGGCCATTGCCGCGTCCATTGCCGGCGACACGTCGCAGGACCTGAAGACGGGGTTCCTGCTGGGCGCCACGCCGCGGCGGCAGCAGACCGGCGAGTTGGTAGGCGTGTTGACGTCGGCGTTCTTCGTCGTGCTGACGGTGCTCGTGCTGGCCCGGGGCTACGGCTTCGGCACGCAGGAGCTGCCCGCGCCGCAGGCGACGCTCATGAAGCTGGTCATCGACGGCGTGCTGCAGCACTCGCTGCCCTGGGCGTTCGTGGGCATCGGCGTCGGCGTGGCGCTGCTGGCCGAGCTGGCTCGTATTCCCAGCCTGCCGTTCGCCGTGGGCGTATATCTGCCGGTCTCCACCATGGTCCCGGTGTTCCTGGGCGGTGCCTTACGCTGGTTCATGGCGCGTGGCGCGACGGATGAGGAGGATAAGCAGGCCCGCCGCGACCGGGGCATCCTGTTCGGCTCGGGACTGGTGGGTGGAGAAGGGCTCATCGGCGTGGTCATCGCCGGCGCGGCCTACCTTGCGGTGTCGCGCGGCGGCAAGCCGTGGAGCATCGGCCACGAGTGGGCCGGGTCGATGGCCGGCTGGGTCTCGCTGCTCGTGTTCGTCGCCCTCATCGCCTATTTCCGGCGCGTTGCCCGTGGTCGCGGGACCCCGCCACGGTGAAGCGCGACGGGGGCGCATGGCGTGAAACCGCCGTTCGGGGCGGCCCGTGCGATGGAACCGTCCCTGCGTGTGCGGCGTAGCATAGCAACGCCGTCGGGGGGTGTCCTCCGACCTCGTCCATCACGAAGGAGCGTAACTGCATGCGACGCAACCTGAAGCGTGCCGCGGTCGTATCGGTCGTGGTGCCGATCCTGGTGTTCGGCGTCATGGCCATGGCCCACACGCAGGAAGCGGGCGCCCGGTTGTTCCAGCAGGTGTTCTCGCGGGTCGCCCACGACGGGATCGACACCCTGGGCTCACAGGAGCTGTACGAAAAGGCGGCCCGGGGCCTGATCGACCAGCTAGGAGATCCGTACGCCGATCTCTACACGCCGCAACAGCTGGCCCGATTCTCCCGGCAGACCATCGGCAACAGCTATGGCGGCGTCGGCATGCAGATCGAGGATCAGCAGGGCATGATCACCGTCATGCGTGTGTTCCCCAGCACGCCGGCCCGGTCCGCGGGCATCCGGGCGGGGGACCGCATCATCGGTGTGGACGGCCAGTCGACCCGGGACTGGAAGATCGAAGAGGTCTCCAACGCACTGCTGGGCACGCCGGGCACGAAGGTGAGCGCCACGTTCTCGCGCGTGGGCGTCCAGGCGCCGATCCACGTGGAGTTCACGCGGGCTCACGTCCACGTGCCGGCGGTTCCGTACGCCCTCATGCTGAGCGGCGACGTGGGCTACATCCCGCTCCAGCGCTTCAATGATGCGGCTGCCAGCGAGGTGGAGCAGGCCATGGACCGGCTGGGCAAGGAGGGGGCACGCGCTTTCGTGCTGGACCTCCGCGGCAATCCTGGCGGCAGTCTGGACCAGGCCATCGATATCGCCGACCTGTTCGTTCCCAAGGGCGACGAGATCGCCGCCGTCCGTTATCGGAGTCAGCCGGAGGACGTGTTCTGGGCGCAGCGCGCTCCCCTCATGGCGGACATCCCGACGATCGTGCTGACCGATGGCTACACGGCCTCCGCGGCAGAAATTCTGACGGGCGCGCTCCAGGACCACGATCGTGCCCTCGTGGTGGGCACCACGACCTTCGGCAAGGGCGTTGTCCAGAACCTCTTCCCGCTGGATGGTGGTTGGGCCCTCAAGCTGACCACCGGCAAATGGTACACGCCCGTCGGGCGGTCCATCCAGCGCGAGTCGCTGGGTAACGCGGTGAAGGGCGCCGACGAGGACACCACGTCGCCGCGGCCCATCTACCACTCGGACTTGGGACGGGTCATCTACGGTGGTGGCGGCATTACGCCGGATGTCGTCGTGGATGCCGACACGCTCACGACGCCCGAGCAGAAGCTCATGCGTGAGCTGTCGCCGAAGTCGCAGCAGACGTACGTGACGCTCTACGACCTCGCCCTGAGCGTCAAGGACTCCGTGGCGCCGAACTTCCAGGTCAAGCCGGAATGGCGGGCGCGCTACTTCCACGACCTGAAGGCCGCCGGCGTGGACGTGGACTCGTCGACGTACACCGACGCGTCCGGCCTGGTCAACCATTGGCTCGAACAGCGCATCGCCAGTCTCGCCTTTGGCGATTCCACGGCCTTCCGGCGCGAGATCGGCGACGATGCCCAGCTCCAGGCAGCGCTCAATCTGCTTCACTCGGGGCATACCATGCACGACCTGTTCGCCCTGGCCCAGCAGCGCCGGCAGGGCCAGGGGTCGTCCTGAGGACCGCGAAGCGGAAAGCAAAGACCGGAAAACGGAGAGCGGAAAACAGGATCGGATGACGTCCGCGGCGCCTGCTCGCTCCCGGTACGCGGCGGTGACGCGCGCGCGACCGGGAGTTGAGCGGGCGCCGTGAACAGGCCCGATCCCGTTTTCCGCTTTCCGCTTCCTACGGCCTGAATGCCGTCGTGGTCGCGGTCTCCTCCGCGGCCGCTTTTTCGTCGGCCGCCAGGGTGACGTCGGGCGGGTGATACAGGAGCACGGGCTGCTCCGCCCCGCGCAACACCTTGTCAGCCACACTGCCCAACACCATTCGCTTCCAGCCGCCCAGCCCGCGTGTGGCCATCACGATGAGGTCCGCGTCGCAATCCCGGGCGTGGGCCAGGATCGCATCGGCGGGCCGCTCGTGTAGAAGGGTCGTCGTGCGCACGTCTGCGCCCTTGTCCATGCGGTCCGCGAGCGTGTGCAGGTAACGCTCGGCGTCTCCACGCCGGCGGTCCAGCTCGTCCGCGTCGACACGCAGCAGCTCGGCCGACGTGAGTCCTTCCATCAGGAACGGCATCTGTACGATGCGCAGGAGAGTGTAACGTGCGCCAGTCAGCTGCCCCAGCTCCAGCGCGCGCGGGACCGCCGCCTCCGACTCCGCCGACCCGTCCAGCGGCACCAGGATATGCCGGAACGACGTGGAACGCTGTTCCATGCCGGGCCTGAACAGCAGCACCGGCACCGTAACGCGGCGTATAAGGGCATCCGCGACGCTCCCCAGCCAGGCGCGGCTGAGCCCGCCGCGGCCGTGCGTGGTCATGACGACGAGGTCGATACCGTGCTCGTCGATGTAGTCGTTGAGCGCGTCCGCCACCGGCGGATCGAGCAGGGAGAAGGAGACGGATTCCCCCAACTCGTCACACAGACGTTCGCAGATGCGGTCGAGATAAAGCTGCTCCGGATCCGCGGCGCCGGACTCCCCGTAACGGCCGGCAAGACCGGCCAGCAGAGCGGCCGTGGGCGTCCGGACGGTCACCAGGTGCAGGCGGGCGCCCGCCCGCCGTACCAGGTCGAGGGCGTGCGGAATGGCTTCTTCCGCGAAGTGAGAACCGTCGAGCGGAACCAGGATCGAGGCGTACATGACGTCCTCCCGGAACAGGGGAATCGCACATTCATGATAGCATGTCTAACGCGCAATGTCTGTCAGGAGAAACCGGAAAACGGGGCGATGCGGGGCGCCGCATGTGGGGCGTTCTCCCACAGTTCCTCGGGGCGTGCACCGTAGGGCGGAACGGCGTCTTCCTCCCGGCAGGTGCCGCGATCTCAGGCAAATCCGCACAACGAAATCCGCTCTTTCCCCACAGACGATCCTCCGCCCCCGCAACAAATTGAATGCAGTGCCCGACGAAGGGCACGCAGTTTCCCCGACCGCCCGGTGCCGGAACGGGCTCACAGGCCAGCAGTGCCAGCATGGAACGCGTGGATTTGAACGTCACATCCGCCCCCTCGGGCAACGGTAATCACATCGCGGCGACGAAACGGGCCCGGCACGATGCGGCCCCCTCTGCGCCCGACTCGGCGCGACACCGGCCGGGTGTGCCTCGCGTCGTGCGATTGCTGGCGCGCATTCCACTCTTCTACAAGATCCTGCTGGCCAACGTGGTCATCGTGGTGACCGGAGCGCTGATCGCTCCGGGCGTCACGGCGGCGTTCGTACGTGCTGCGCCGGGTCGCTCCACGCTGGAGCTGGTGGGGCTGCTGGTGCTGGGTGGTATCATCGTGAGCGTCGTCGTCAACGCCGTGCTGCTGCGCCTGGCTCTGAAGCCGCTGAATCGCCTGGAAGACACGGCGCGCCGCGTGCAGGCGGGCGACCTGCAGGCTCGCGCACCGGTGTCGGTGGTCGCAGACCCCGAGCTGGAGCGGCTGATCGGAGCCTTCAATGGCATGCTGGACGGGATCGCGGGTTACCGGCGTCGGTTGCGGGATGTGGCCGCCCGGGCCCTGAACGCTGCCGAGGACGAACGGCGGCGCATTGCCCTGGAGCTTCACGACGAGACCAGCCAGATCCTGGCGGCGCTCCTGTTGCGACTGCGCGTGCTGCGCACGGTCCAGGATGAGCACCGGCGGGAGTTGCTCATCGAGGAGCTACGCGACCAGCTGGCCGCGGCGCTGGATGGAACGCGTCGTTTCGCGCGGGGGCTGCGACCGCCGGCGCTGGATGAGTTGGGCCTGGCCGCCGCCATCGAATCGCATGCCCGTGCGGTCGCCGAGATGAACGGCCTCCATGTCCACGTGGAAGCGAAGCCCGGGCCGCGGGAGTCCCTCCCCCCCGAGATGGAGCTTGCTCTCTACCGGATCGTCCAGGAAGCCCTGTCCAACGTGGCACGCCATGCGGCTGCCGAGCACGTGGTGGTCACCCTGGAATGGGCCGACGACTCGGTGCAGGCCACCATAGAAGACGATGGTCGTGGTTTCGATGTGGAGTGGGTGCTGGCCGTGGAAGAGGGCGGGCTGGGCCTGTTCGGCATGTACGAGCGCGCGGACTACATCGGGGGGCGGGTGGAGATCGAAAGCGAGCCTGACGCGGGCACGCGCGTGCGGGCCACCATCCCGTTGCGGTTTGCCACGGGCGAGGCCCGGACGCGCAGCGAGGCCTACTGATCCGGTCGCAGCAGGCCGGTGTGCAAGGCGAAGCGAACGAGCTCCGAGCGGTGATGCAGGCCCAGCTTCTCCATGATGCGGCTGCGGTACGTGTCCACCGTCTTGGGGCTGATGAACAGCTTCGCCCCGATCTCGCTGGAGCTGAACCCTTCTGCCGTCATCGTGAGCACGCTGCGCTCCCGGTCCGTCAGCTTGTTCAGCGGACTCTGACCCTCGTCGGCGTCCGAGTCCTTGTAGCGCTGAAGCAGCAGCTTCGCCGCACTCGGGTAGAGGAACACCTCGTCGCGGGCCACCGTCCGGATCGCACGCGTCAGGTCCTCGTCGGCGCTCGTCTTGCGCACGAACCCGCTGCCGCCAGCGTCCAGCACGGGTAACAGGAACTCCTCCTCCGCGTGCATCGTCAGCACCAGCACCTTGGTGCCGCGTTCCATCGCCGCAATCCGCCGCGTCGCCTCCAGGCCGCCCATACCGGGCATGGAAAGGTCCATGACGACGACGTCCGGTTCGAGCTCATCGAGCTGGGCCAGTGCCTCTTCACCGCTGTCGGCCTCGCCGACCACTTCCAGGTCGGCTTCCGCGTCCAGCAATGCCCGCAAACCCGCACGCAGGACGCCGTGGTCATCCGTGAGCAGGATGCGGATCGGATCAGGCACGACAGTCTCCTCCGTATTGTTTGGCAGCTTTCCGCAGGGGGCCGTCACGGCACATCGATCCGCGATGGCCCGCAGAAGGATAAGGCGTGGCGTTCATTGGGAAAAGATGTGATCTGCCGTCACGCCGCTTCAGCCGGTCGTCGCGGAATGTTCTGCGCTCACAGGCGCCCCTACGCAGGGCAGACTGATGTGGAACGCGGCGCCGCGCTCGTTGCGGTTCTCCGCGCGGATCTCGCCGCCATGTGCTTCCACGATCCCCTTGGCGATGGCGAGGCCCAGGCCGACGCCCTGGCGGCCCTGCTTCCTGGGTTGCCAGAACCGGTCGAAGATGTGCGGCAGATCCTGCGGAGCAATGCCCGGTCCCGTGTCCAGCACGGAGACCGTGCAGCCGCCGTCCCGCTCTGCCACGTGCACGCTGACCACACCACCCTCCGGCGTGAACTTGACCGCGTTGCCCAGGAGGTTGGACATGGCCTGCAGGAATCGGTCGTGGTCGGCCTGGATCCGGAGTGGGACCTGCGAGGCCTCCGTCCAGTCCAGCCGTATGGACTTGTCTGCGGCCAGCGGTTCGATGGACCGACAGACCTCCTCCACCAGGCGGCCCAGGGACTGCGGCTCCAGCTCCACTTCCAGGCGCCCCGCTTCGATGCGGTGGATCTCCAGCAGGTCCCCGATGAGACGCTCCATCTGGGAGGCGGCGCGGCGGATGTCCTCGACCTGCCGCACACCCTTCACGTCCCCGTTGCCGCTCTCCAGGTGCCGCTTGAGCAGGCGGGTTCCCACGAAGATGGCACTCAACGGATTGCCCAGGTCGTGAGACACGATGGCCATGACCTCATCACGGGCGGCGATGGCCTGGCGGGCCTGGCGGTACAGCGCCGCGTTGTCGATGGCCAGGGCGGCCCGGCGGCCGATCTCTTCGGCGATGGGCAGGTCGTCCGTCCGGTAGCGGCTGTTGCCCGGCTCGCGGATCCACGCCATGGCGCCGAGGGTTTCACCACGGGCCACGAGGGGCACAATGATGATGGAGCCCAGGCCAAGGGCCTGCAGGAGGTCCCGGTGCTCTACATCCTGCGCCACCGACGGAATCAGCGACGCGGGCACGTCTTCGATGAGATCCGCCTCTCCGGTCTCGATCACGGGGAACACGGGATGGGGCCGGGATGGGTCCAGCACGTAGCGCTTGAGGGCGCGCGCGGCCTTTTCCCGTTCCGGGTCGGCGTGCGCTGTTTCGACCCGGTGGATCTGACCTTCCTGCACGATGTAGATGACGCACCAGTCGGCGAACCGGGGCACGACGAGCCGGGCAACGCTGCGTAGCGTGCCCTCGTAGTCCAGGGACGACGTGAGCACCGAGCTGGCCTCCGCCAGGAAACGCTGCGTTTCCTCGGCACGCTTGCGATCCGTAATGTCGCGCAGCACCACCGTGAACAGCTGCTGGCCGTTCACCTTGAGCCTGGAGATCGATGCGTCCGCCGGGAACTCTTCGCCGTTGGCGCGCCGGCCCGTGATCTCCTCCCGCTCGCCCATGCGCCGGGCCGTCGCCTCGCTCCTGCTGAATTCCACCATGTGCCGGGTGTGGGCGGCCCGAAAGCGATCGGGCAACAGGATGTCGAGCGGCTTGCCCAGCACGTCGGCGCTGGCGTAGCCGAAGATCTCTTCGGCGCCTTGGTTGAACAAGACGATGCGTTGCTCGGCGTTCACCGAGATGATGGCGTCGGCGGCGATGGAGACGATGCCGTGGAAGCGGGCTTCCGAGGCGCGCAGCGCCGCGATGATGCCCGACTGCCGCGTGCCCACCAGCGCCAGCAACAGGGCAGCCACCAGCAAGGCCAGCAGGATGTCCATTACGGTGGAGGGCGCGGACAGGGCGATGCCAACGGCCAGCGCAACGACCAGTGTCGCCACTGCGCCCCACAGGACGCGTCCCAGGTTCGTCATGCCATCCGTGTCCGATGGAATCCGCGCGGCGCCGGTCCAGGGGGAGCGGACCGACGCATATGAAACATACGAACGCTCGCGGCGAAAGGCGAGCGCCTCTACTCCGGGGCGTTCAGACAGACCGCGCCCGGCTGCTCGCGACACCGACACGCCCGGTACGCCAGATGGGCCGGGTTCCTGTCACCCAGGAACGGCTCCACCAGATCCGCTAGCACTGCGATGAACCGGGCATCGTCGTGCGGCGTCGGAACCCGACAGAATGCCAGGCCCGCCTCTTCCGCTTCGCCCCTCAGCTCGATGTCCAGCTCCGACAGCGTCTCCGATTGTTCGTGCACGAAGCTCACCGGCACCACCACGACACGCCGCGCGTCCATGTCGCGGATCACGTCGTCGATCGCCGGCTGCGTCCATTCGATCGGGCGATTCCCGTGGTTCTGGTAACCCAGCGCGTACGTTTCGACTCCCACCAGCTTCGCCACTCGCTCGCAGTGCTCCACCACGTAGTCGGCATAGCGACTGCCCGCCTCCAGGAACTTGACCGGCGTGCCGTGGGCCGAGAACACGACACGCGTGCCGCCATCCCCCAGGTCGAAGCCCGCCGCTGCCGCCGCCGCCTCGATGCCAGCCGCCCGCAACGCCGCATAGTCCGGGTGTCGGTGCCAGCCCGTGATCTCTTTCACCTCCACGTCCCACCCCAGCGCATCCACTGCGGCACGCAGGTCCGCTACGGCCGCCACGTTGGTCGACGGCCCGCACAACGGGTAGACAGGCAGGCCGACCAGCAGCTCCACCCCGGCGGACCAGGCTCGCTCCGCCGCGTCCGGGATGGACGGATCCGTGAACTGGTTGCCGACCCACGTCGCCACCTCGTAGCCGCGATGTTCCAGCTCCGCCTCCAGCGCCTGCGCCTGCCACTCCGTCTGGGCACGCAGCGGCGACCCCCCGATCGCGTCGTACTCCGCGATCAGGCCGGGCGCCCGCCGCTCCGCCAGCTCGTGCGCCCGTCGGCGCTGCGCGTCCGCGTCCGCCGTATCTTCCAGGTTCGCGTTCTGCAAGAAGATGCGCTCCAGGAACGGCACCACGACCTCCGGCACCGGCCGCGCCGGCTCCCCGAAATTCAACAGGATCACACCCGCCTTCATGCCGCTACCGCTCCTGTGCCGCGTACTCGTGCACCGTCTCGACGACCGCCCGCAGCACCGCGGGGTCCGACGACGGCAGAATTCCATGACCCAGATTGAAGATGTGGCCCGGGCGACCACCCACCCGCTGCATGATGTCCCGGGTCTGCTCCAGCGCCACCGCCTCCCCCGCCACCACCGCCACCGGGTCCAGGTTCCCCTGGATGCCCCGGTCCAATCCCACCAGCTCCCACGCCTCGTCGATGGGCAGCCGCCAGTCCACGCCCAGCACGTCTCCCCCAGCCGCCGACAACAGCGGCAGCAACGCCGGGTTCCCCGTCGCGAAGTTGATCGTCGGCACCCCCGCCTCCGCCAGCCGGCGCAACAGGCGCCGCGTGTGTGGGAACACGTACCGGTCGTAGTCCCCCGGCCCCAGGCTGCCCGCCCACGAATCGAACACCTGCACGACCGCCGCTCCCGCTTCGTGCTGTGCGATGGCGTACTCCGCCTGCAGGTCCGCCCAGTACCCTGCCAGCCGGTGCCACGCCTCCGGGTACTGCCACATGAACACCTTCACCGCCTCCAGGTGCCGGGAGCGCGGGCCCTTGATCAGATACGAGCACAATGTGTACGGCGCTCCCACGAACCCCAACACCGGCACCTCCAGACGCGACACCAGCAAACGGATCGCGTCGAACGTGTATGACAATTCCACACGAGGATCGAACGGCTTCAGACGCTCCACGTCCGCCGGTCCCTCCACCGGGTTCAGCACGACCGGACCCACGCCCGACCGCAGCTCCACGTCGAACCCCGCCCCGAAGAACGGCGTCACCAGGTCGCTGTACAACACGCACCCGTCCACCGCGAAATACTCCAGTGGCAGCGCCGTGATCTCCGCCGTCGCCTCCGGGTCCCGCAGGATCTCGAACATGCCCACGTCGGCCCGCAGCTCCCGGTAGCGTGGCAACGCACGCCCGGCCTGTCGCATGAACCACACGGGCGTCTGATCCACTTCCTCGCCTCGCGCCGCCCGAATCAGTCGATCGTTCATCCGCCGTTCGTTCTCGCTTCCCCGTTCGTTATCTTCCCCCAACCCGCGCGTTCCGGGCCGAAGGTTAGCGCCCGCCTCCGCACCGGTCAAACCGCCAGCCGGCACATGTGGGCCCTGTTTTGTCTGAAGATGTCGATTATTATAATTGGACAACCTGCTAACATCCAGGGGAGATCGCGGTCCGGCATTCGGGCGGGAGGGCACGGGCATCGTGGTTCTGTCGGAATCCGGCGTTTGGACCCATCGGGACTCGAGCAGGTATCGAGCTTGCGGGAATGACAGGGGAGTGTTTGGATCGTTGGTGACACAGTCGATGGATGTGCAGGTCGGAAGGGAGGACCTGACGCCGTGCCAGTAGAACTGGACGTCAATGTCGAGCTGGAGCGTGTGAAGGCGCTGCGGGCGTTTGCGGAGGGCGCCGGTCGTCTGCCGATTCTGGTGCAGGAGGACCCGGATCCGGACGCCATGGCGACGGCGATGGCCGTGCGTCTGTTGCTGCATCGACTGGAGGATGACTGCCCCATTGTGAGTCTGGGCGAGATCACACGTGCGGAGAACCGGCGCATGGCGGAGCTGCTGGGCATTCGCGTGACGCGCGTGACGCCGGCGGAGATCAGCGGTTTCGAGAAGGTCATTGCCGTGGACATGCAGCCGCGGGGCATCGATCACCCGCCTCCGCGTTTCGGCATCATCGACCACCACCCGCGTCGCGACGACGATCTTGCTGCGGACTTTACGGACATCCGCACCGAATACGGTGCCGCGTCGACCATGATGACGGAGTACCTGCGGGCCGATGGCGAGAGCCAGATCCACCAGAAGCTCGCGACGGCGCTGCTTTACGGCATCCGCACCGATACCGACACCCTGCTGCGCAGCGCTTCCGCCGCCGACGTGGTGGCGTACGCGTTTCTTCAGGACCGGGCGGATCTGGCCCTGTTGCGGCGCATTGCCCGGCCATCGTTTCCCGCGGGGTCCGTGCGTGCGCTGGGGCGTGCCCTGGCGGCCGCACGCGTGGCCGACGAGATCGCCGTGGCGTACCTGGGTAAGCTGGCCCCCGCCGACGCGCACATCCTGCCGCTGCTGTCGGATTTCTGCTTGTCTCTCGAGGGCGTGTCCTGGGCGGCCGGCGCCGCCGTCATCGGGGACGAGCTGTCGCTGGCGATCCGCTGGGCGGGGACGGGCGCAGACGGCCCCGGCGCAGGCCGGGTGGCACGGGCTATGGCCCCGACGCCCGAGAAGGGCGGGGGACACGCCACCATGGCCCGGGTGTCGCTGCCCGTCGGGAGCGTGACCACCGTGTCGCCGGAACCGGGCGCCCAGGTGCCCGCCGACGCTGTGCTGGAGCTGTTGCGCGAGGCAATCGACCGGTTGCGAAGCGAAGGCGCCTAGATCAGCTTCAGGATCCCGTTCAGCAACCGCAGGAACCGCGCGCCTTCGGTCACGATGCGCGGCCCGGTGACGGCCGCGCCGCCGGAGTGGCTGAACAGCGATGTGATGCTCGCCCGCACGATGGCCCGGTCCGGAATCTGTTCCCGCAGGCAGAACATGGACGTGAACGGCACCAGCCGGTCGTCGTATCCGTGGGCCAGCAGTGTGCGCACGTGCACGTTTGGAAGGTAGGGTGTGGGGTCCAGCCCCGGGTCTGCCTTCAGCGCGGCCGTCGCCAGGGCGTCCGCCAGGTTGACCACCCGGGCGCGGACGGGGGGCGGTGCGTCGGTGCGGGCGGCGAACAGGTCGAATACGGCTCGCTGGCCGGCGGAAAGTCCGGCCCGCAGTCGGTCCTTGGCCGCATCGAAGCGCGCATCCCAGGAAGGGAAGCCGCTTTCCCCTGCCTCGATGGCGAGGGCGTGGAGGGCGCGGGCCGCGTCGGCGTCGCCTTCGTGCCCCGGGACGCCGGTGAGGTAGTTGCCGCCCATGACCCAGCGGCCGTACGGGTCGGGGTCGACGTGATACGGGCGCCCGTTCCACTCGTGCTCGCCCAGGATGCCGAAGCGGAACAGCGCGCGCACATCACAATAGCCGCCCCACGCGGCCACGCCCCGCAGGTGCCCTTCGAGCTGCGGGTCCACCGATGCGATGAGCGCCTGTGTGGCGCCGAAGGAGAATCCCAGCACCCCGGTCCGGCCCGGCACGATGCCGGGCAGGGCGTCCAGCGCCAGCACGGCCGCGCGGATGGTCTCGACGGTGACCTGCGGCGCGACCTCGAGGCGGCGCCATTCCGGGATGTCGGGGATGAACACCACGGTGCCGCTGGCCGCCAGGGCGCGGGCGAAGCGGATCAGGTTGGGGTGATCCCGGCCGCGGGCGGTGAGGCCGTGCAGCACGACCCAGCCGGGCCGCGGTCCGCCCCGGGGGCGATAGACCGTCGCTTCCATGCGTCGGTCGCCACGATCCAGCGACACGTCCTCCTCGCGCACCGCCTGCCCGGCGGGGCGCAGGTACTGGCGGAGAAAGCGCAGTGTGGATGGCATGGCCGCAAGTGTACAGCGCGGCACGGCGCCGAGCCAGGCTTGCGGTGTCACGGGCGCGTTCGGCAACTTCGCAGACCATGGAACACGATCCTGCACCATCCGGAACGCCCCGCGGACGGCGCGCATTCCTGCGCCGTCTGGCCGGTGGCGCCGTCGTCGCAGCCGCGTGGCCAGGACGACTGGACGCGATGGCCCGGCGCCTAGCACTGAGCGACTCACAGGACGAGGAATCCTTCTGGCGCATGGTGCGCACGGAATTCCTCATCCCCGAGGACCGGCTGTTCATGAACGTCGGCACGCTGGGTCCGCAGCCGATGCCCGTGGTGGACGCCGTCATCGAAACGACGCGGCGCACTGCCATGACATATCCGCCGGGCGTGGACTGGGACACGCTGGAAGGCACGCTGGGCGAGCTCCTGCACGCCGACCCTGCCGGCTTCGTGTTCCCGCGGAACACCACGGAAGGCATGAGCTTCGTCGGCAACGGCCTGGAGCTCCATGCCGGCGACGAGATCCTCACCACCGACCAGGAGCACATCGGGGGGCGCTGCTGCTGGGAGCTGGCCGCAGCCCGCCACAACCTCCGGCTGCGCAAGCTGCCGCTGCCCGTGCCGGCCCGTGACCCCGCCTCGCTCGTCAAGCTGTTCGCCGACGCCATCACGCCGGCGACCCGCGTCATCTCGGTGGCTCACGTCACGTTCACGAACGGGACCCTCATGCCCGTCGCGGACATCGTGCGGCTGGCCCGTTCGCATGGCATCATCAGCGTGATCGACGGTGCCCATCCGCCGGGACTCATGCCGGTGGACATGGGCGCCATCGACCCGGACTTCTACGCCTCCTCACCTCACAAGTGGCTGCTGGCACCCCAGGGCACCGGGTTCCTCTACATCCGTGAGGACTGGCGTCGCAAGCTGTGGGTGACCCTCGCCTCCGGCGGCTGGGACGACCTGGACCTGGGCGCCCAGCGCTTCAACCACCTCGGCACGTTCGACGAATCGCGCATGGCCGGCCTGCTGGCTGCGCTCCGGTTC
>JARRJS010000011.1:0-39269 GCA_037388885.1 Gemmatimonadota bacterium | reverse complement strand
CCCATCCGTGAGGAGCGACATTTCGCCGAACGCCTCACCCGCACGACGCACCGCCAGCCGGTCGTTGTCGCCCAACGGGCGCTCCTTCACGATCTCGACGGCTCCGGAGCCGACAATGTAGAAGCGATCCGCCGAATCGCCTTCCCGGAACAGGACCTCGTTCGCGTCCAGCTCCTTCGGCGTGGCGAGCCCGGCGATACGTTCCAGGTCACTGCGCGGCAGGCCCTGGAACAGGCGCACGGTGCCCAGTAGATCGACGATGCGCGCAGCCGGTGGGTCGTGGTCCGTTGAGGGTTTGGAATCGTTCATGGATGGCTCCGGCGAGGAACTTGCTCAATGTAGGGCCTGGCGAACAGGCGAGAAAGGGCGCCGCAGAGCTACGCGGCAGCCTGGTGCCGCGCAACGACGGCGCGCGAGGTCGGCCTTGCTGGTCAAGTCCTCTACCCCGACCTTCCAGTCACGCGGCAGGTTTGCCGCAACCCTTCATCACCCCGGGACAGGGATATGCCCGTGTCGCGATCGGCCGATCTCGAACCGACCGCCATGAACAGCATGGACCGGATGCCCCTGCGGGTCACGTGCTGGGGCACCCGCGGCTCCATCCCCAGTCCGGGCCCTGCAACGGCCCGGTTCGGAGGCAACACGTCCTGCCTGGAAGTGCGCACCGACGACGACCGGTGCTTCATCTTCGACGCGGGCACCGGCATCCGCGCCTTGGGCCGCCGGCTGGACGCCCTGGAGGGCTCCACGAACGCCGACCTGTTCCTGACGCACTTCCACTGGGACCACATCCAGGGCGTGCCCTTCTTCGGCCCGCTCTATCGGCCGGAGACCCGCATCCGCATCCATGGCCCACGGCAGGGCGACACCGATATCGAGACCCTGTTCCGCGGCCAGATGGGATCCGTCTATTTCCCCGTCCCATACGAGGCGTTGTCCGCTACCCTGGAATTCATCCACCTGGACGACGAGCCGTGGATCGACGGGAACGTGGAGGTCTCCGCGATTCGCACGCGGCATCCATCCCGGACGCACGGCTACCGCATCCGCTCGGGCACGGCAGCGCTGGCGTACATCCCGGACAACGAGCTGGTGGGCGGGTCGTACGAGGTGGGAGGCGACGCCTGGTATCGCGAGCTCACCGAGTTCCTGGACGGCGTCGACGTGCTCTTCCACGACGCCATGTACACGGACCAGGAATACCCCACCGTCGAAGGCTGGGGACACAGCACGTTCAGCCAGACCGTTCGTCTCGCCGAAGATGCAGGCGTGCGCCGGCTGTACGCGTTCCATCACGCGCCGGAGCGGACGGACACGGAGCTGCTCGAGTTGGCGGCACGGCTGCGCGACGACCTGGCGAGCCGGGGTTCGCCCCTGCAGCTGGCCATCGCCACGGAAGGCGAGGAGCTGTTGGTGCAGGGGAGGTGAGAGGTCGGCTTCAGAGGTCGCGCGTGGCGACGGTTGCCGGACCTGGACATTGACGGGATGACGCCCGGCGGCCGGCTCCGTTTCCAGGCCCGGCGTGCTTTTCGCCCGAGCAAGCTCCTCGCGCCGTGACAATCGGGCGAAGGGGAGACAGGGAGCACTGGCGCCCCCGTCGCCCCGTCCCCCCGTCGCCCCGTCCCCCCGTCTCCCCGTCACCGTCCAAGCGCCAACCAATCAGCCGCACACCCCACTCAACCGGCCTCTGCACGGCCGCCCTGCAAGTCTCCCTTTCTCCGTCCAAGCGCCACCAATCAGCCCTGCCACCCCTAGGCCAGGCCCTGCACAGATGCCCTGCACAACCGCCACTGTTGACACTCCGACATCAATACGATGAAGTTGGAATATTCCACATCGGGGTCGTCCCTGTGGACCCGCGGGCGTGCGACCCCGGACGGGAAAGGCGCTCCCCATGACTCCCAGTGAAAACCGGCCGCCTGGCGGATCGAACGGCCAGGACCAACCCAAATCCCAACGCGGCGACCCCGAAAAGATCGGCCCCTACCAGCTGCTGGAAGTGCTGGGCGAAGGCGGCATGGGCGTCGTGTACCTGGCGGAGCAAACGGCGCCGGTGCGTCGCCGCGTCGCGCTCAAGATCATCAAGCTGGGCATGGACACGAAGGAGGTCGTCGGTCGCTTCGAGTCCGAGCGTCAGGCCCTCGCCGTCATGGACCACCCCAACATCGCCCAGGTGCTCGACGGCGGCGCCACCGAGACCGGCCGACCCTACTTCGTCATGGAGCTGGTGCGCGGCGTGCCCATCACAGATTACGCCGACACGCACAAGCTGACCACGCGCGAACGGCTGGACCTGTTCCTCGACGTGTGCGCGGCGGTGCAACACGCGCACCAGAAAGGCGTGATCCATCGGGACCTGAAGCCTTCCAACGTGATGGTCACCGTGCGCGAGGCGCAGCCCGTGGTGAAGGTCATCGATTTCGGTATTGCCAAGGCCATCGGCCGCAGCCTCACGGATCGCACGCTGGTGACGCACCTCGGGCAGATGGTCGGCACGCCCGAGTACATGAGCCCGGAACAGGCGGAGATGTCCGGCCTGGACGTGGACACCCGCACCGACGTCTACTCCCTCGGCGTCATGCTATACGAGCTTATGGTCGGCGCGCTGCCCTTCGACCTCGCGACACGCCCGGAAGTCGCGATCCCGCACACGCTGCGCGAGCGCGATACGCCACGACCCAGCGTCCGGCTGACCAGCCTGGGTCCGCAGAGCACCGTCGTGGCCGAACGGCGCCGCACGACGACGTCTTCCCTGCGGCACGAGCTCAAGGGCGACCTGGACTGGATCATCCTGAAGGCAATGGACAAGGACCGCACCCGCCGCTACGACACGGCCCACGGCCTGGCGCTCGATCTGGAGCGGCACCTGGCCAACGAGCCCGTGCTGGCGCGGCCGCCCAGCGCGCGATATCGCGTGTCCAAGTTCGTGCAGCGTCACCGTGCGGGCGTGGCGGCATCGGCCATCGCCGTCGCAGCCATCCTGCTTGGCGCCGGCGCGGCGACGACGGGCTTCGTGCGGGCGCGCCGGGCGCAGGTCGCCGCGGAACGCGCGGCACAAACAGCAAAGGAGACATCGGATTTCCTGGTGAGCCTGTTCAGGGTGAGCAATCCGAGCGAGGCGCGTGGCAACACGGTCACGGCACGCGAGATACTGGACCGCGGTGCGGTGCAGATCGATACACAGCTGGCCGGTCAGCCCGTGGTGCAGGCGCGCATGATGAGAACCATCGGCCAGGTCTACACACAGCTCGGACTCTACGACCGGGCTCGGCCTCTTCTGCTGCGATCCGTGCAGATCGAGCGCGACGCGGGCGCCGACAACGAGCTGGCGCAAAGCCTGGTGCGCCTCGGCGACCTGGACCAGACACAAGGACGGTTCGACGATGCGGAACGCGAGCTTAAGGAGGCGCTGGACCTGAGACGGAGCTTGTACGGCCGCGCGGACAAGCGCGTCGCCGGCACCATGGACGCGCTGGGCGCCTTATACGTGCGAAACGGAAAGTATGATGAGGCGGAGCCGTTGCTGCTTGGCGCATTGGACATCCTGACGCACGCCCCTGTCCCGGACAGCACAGCGATCGTCGGCGTGCTGAACGACATCGGTGCCATGTACATGTCCGACCAAAAACTGGACCGCGCTCAGCCCTACCTCGAACGCGCCCTTGCCATCCGTCGCCGGACGCTGCCCCCTCTCGATCCGCAGCTGGCTATCAGCTGGAGCAACCTCGGAGCGCTCTACTACTATCAGGAGCATTACGCCAAGGCAGCCGACGCCTACCAGCACGCGCAGTCCATTTTCGAAAAGGTGCTTGAACCGGATCACCTTCGCGTGGGCCAGATCCTGAACAACCTGGCCGAGGTCTACTGGCAGGAGAAGCGGTACGCCGAAGCGGAGCGGGATTTCCTGCGGGCGCTCGAGATCAAGCGCAAACGGCTCCAGTCGGGCGACCCCGGCATAGCCGAGACGCTGAATGGCCTGGCCAACGTCTACCGCGACGAGGGGCATTTCGCGAAAGCAGAGCCGCTCTACCGTCAGGCGCTGCAGATCCGGGAAAACGCGTACGGCAGTGGCGACTACCATGTCCGTGATTCACTGAACGACTACGCCGAGCTCCTCACGCGCATGGGTCGCGACAGCGCTGCTGCGGTGCTGCGGCGGCGGGCGGCGGCCACAGCTGCCGCGAGTGCCGCAGCAGCATCTGGTCATCACGATGTTGCAGGCGATGGGCACGGGTGAGATCCGGCCCGGTTCGGCCCGCCGACGGCCGACCCGCATCGCTAGTGCCTGACCATGATGTCGGGGTCGATGGTGATGACCTTCTGCGGGCAGACGATGCGGAGCACGTAATGGTACGTGTCCCGCTGAACCACCGGGCTCAATGTCGCCACGATCTCGCCGCTGCCGTGCGAATCGTAGGAGGTTTGGGGGAACGGCCAGTGTTTCGTGTCCGCGGCGCGCACCTCGAAGGACTTTAGTTCCTTTGGCCCGTTTGCATGCCAGGCCACCGCACGTTGCCGATCGGGCACCACGCGCCACGGCGCGATCGCGAGGACGGTCGCGTGGCCGGAGTCCCCGCACACGACGTTCACATTGACGTGACCCGGTACGGTGGGCGCTGGCTCCGGCGGAAAGCCCTGGGGCGCCGCCGCGCATGCGACCGCGAAAAAGGAAGAAAGGAAAATGAGGGGAATAGCTCTGGAGCGCTGCATGAGGTCACCTCGCTGCTGAAGGGGAGAAGCTTCAGCGGGTGCTGCAGATTAGCAGGTTCAAAGATGGGCGGCGCGCAGCGCTCTGCAAGGGCGTTGTTGCAGACAGGATCATGGAGGTAGCGTCCATGAGCGGCGTTCCGGAGTCCCTGGCAAAGGCCCTGGCGCCGGAGTTCGAGGTGTTGCGCCCCCTGGGCACGGGGCGGCTCGGGGTCGTGTACCTCGCCCGCGAAACGGCGCTACGACGGCTCGTGGCCATCAAGCTCCCCCGACCCGAGCTGGTCGGCGACAAGGTGGTGGAAGGACGCTTCGAGCGGGAAGCACGGGCAGCGGCCCGGCTGTCCCATCCGAATATCGTACCCATCCACCGCGTCGGCCGGCTGCCGGACGGCACGCCCTACATCGTCATGGGCTATGTGGAGGGTCATACACTGGCCGACGCGCTCGAGGCGGAGGGCCCTCTGCCCGAGCGTACGGCGATCGCGGCCCTGGCACAGCTCGCCAGCGCTCTTGCCGCGGCGCATGCGCAGCGGGTCATCCACCGGGACGTGCGGCCGGGCACCGTGATCTGGCAGCCGGAGCAGGAGCGTGCGGTGTTCACCGACTTCGGGTTGGCCGGCATCCTGGAGACGGGCAGTGAGGCGGTGACGCAGCTAACAGCGCCAGGGCAACGGATCGGTGAGCCGGTGTATGCCAGTCCCGAGCAACTGCTGGGCGAGCCGCTCACGCCGGCCACCGATGTGTACGGCCTGGGCGTGCTGGCCTTCGAGGTGTTGACACTCCAGAAGCCGTACCGGGCGACGTCGCCTGCCGAGGCTGCGGCCGCGCACCTGCATCAGCCACCACGCGATCTCACCGAGCTGTTGCCGAGCGTCGACCGCCGGTGTGCGGAGCTGCTGCGACGCTGCCTGACCAAGAAGCCGGAGCACCGACCGCGAGCCGCGGAGCTGGCTCGCCGACTGGAAGCGATGGCCGTCGGCAGCCAGCCGGCCGTAGCGGGCGGTGCAGGCGCGCCCTCGGCGGCGGCGCCCGCCGGGAGTCGGGCGCCGGGAGCGGCCGGCGAGCCGGACGGCTTCGCTCTCGGGTTGCATGCGGTGGACGATGCCGTCGAGCGACTGCCGGCGCTCCAGGCCTTCCTGGTGGAGCTGAAGCAGCGACGAGTCTACAACGTAGCCATCGTCTACATCGCGGCGGCAGGCATGCTGTTGGCCGGGGCACAGCTCATCCTGGAGGGCACCCCGCTGCCGGACAGCGTCTATTCGATCCTGGTCGCCACCACCCTGCTCGGCTTCCCCGTCGCCATCATGCTGGGCTGGCTGTTCGATCTGACGTCTCACGGCATCGAGCGCACCCGGCCTCCAGACGCCGCCACGTCGCGCCTGGCCGTGCGCCTGCTCCTGGCTCTCACACTCGTCCTCAGCTCGCTCTTCGCCGGCCTCATCGGCTGGTGGCTGCTTCGGTCATACGGATCCTGACAGCCTCGCCGGCCGACCGGACCTCCCCCCAGCACCACACGTTGACGCTCCGCAGGCATCGCCCGGCCATGGCGCGCCCCGCAGCATAGCCTGCCGGAGCCACCCGCCAAGCACTGGCACCGCGCTCCCTCTCGGACCACACCACAGCCCCCCATCAGCGAACCGTGTGGCCCGGGGCGGGGCGACGGGCATGGGGCCTCAGGCGACTCGTGAGGCCGCCGGCAGCGCGCCTCCCCGGCAGGCCAGCCAGGGACCCCGAACCCGCCCGCGCCCCCGAACACAGCCGCCGAGCGTCGGAGCCTGTGGCCCCATGCCCGAGCCTTGCCCCCTGCCCACGGTTCAGCGCCACATTGACAGGGTCGGTACACGGGAATAGCCTCATCATGCGCAAACAAAGACTGCAACCTGAACGAGCCGATGACTCATGCGGGTTTCCATCGAATACTGCGGCATGTGAAACTACCTTCCGCGGGCTTCCAGGCTGGAGGCCGAGATCCGGAAGGTGTTTCCCCAGGCGGAGATTCGACTCATCGAGAGCAAGGGCGGCGTGTTCGAAGTGGTGTGTGATGGCGACCTGATCTTTTCCAAGAAACAACAGGGTCGGCATCCGACATGGGAAGAGATCCGTGACGCACTCCGTGAGCGAGCGTAGGCCATGGCCGAACCGGGCGGAAGTGGACGTCGTTTGAACATCGCCATCAACACGGGCGGTGGGGATGCACCCGGCCTGAACGCCGTGATCCGCGCCGTCGTGCTGTCGGCGTTGAACCGGGGCTGGAAGGTCTACGGGATTCGTCGCGGTTACGTGGGCCTGATGGACGGAGAGGGCGTGGTCCCGCTGGACCGCGACGCCGTCCGGGGCATCACGCATCTGGGCGGCACGATCCTGGGCACGACGAACCGGGGCAACCCGTTCGAGTGGCCGGCGCACCAGGCGGACGGGACCATCGTGACCATCGACCGGTCGGACGAGGTGCTGGCAGGTTTCCGGCGGTTCGGCCTGGACGCCCTCATCGCCATCGGCGGCGACGGTTCCCTGCGCATCGCGCACGAGCTTGCCAAGAAGGGCCTGCCCGTAGTGGGCGTCCCCAAGACCATCGACAACGACCTCGCGTCCACGCAGGTCACGTTCGGGTTCGACACGGCGGTGCAGACCGCGGCCGAGGCCATCGACAAGCTCCACTCCACCGCCGAGAGCCACGAGCGGGTCATGGTCGTGGAGCTCATGGGCCGCAACACGGGCTGGATCGCGCTGCACGCCGGACTGGCAGCCACGGCGGACGCCATTCTGATCCCGGAGATCCCGTACGAGATCGACAAGGTGTGCGAGAAGATCCGCGAACGGGAACGCGAAGGGCGGCATTTCTCCATCATCGTCGTCGCCGAAGGCGCCGTGCCCAAGGGCGGCCACATGACGTACAGGGAGGAAGCGAAGCCGGGTCAGGCCGGGCGCCTGGGCGGCGTCGGCGAGCACGTCGCGGTGGAGATCGAGCAGCGCACGGGGAAGGAGACGCGCACGCTGGTGCTGGGCCACCTCCAGCGAGGCGGCCGGCCGACGCCGTTCGATCGCATCATGGCACTCCGGTTCGGCGTCGCCGCCGTTCGCTGCGTGGAAGCGGGCGAATTCGGCACCATGGTCGCCTATCAGCCGCCAGCCATGCAGCCCGTGTCCATGGAAGAAGCAATCCACGAGCTCAAGCGCGTGCCCGTGGACCACGACACGGTCCGGACCGCCCGCGATCTGGGCATCACCTTCGGCGATTGACCGACGACGGCCGACTCCCAACCGACGTCGGCTTGCGGCGTGAGGCTCACGTGCGGCGGGTGCTTCGCGTGAGGCGTCAGCTCTGGGCGGCGTGAGCCTTGCACACGTCCCCTGATGTGAACCGGCGGCGCCAGTTGGCGCGCAAACGGAAGGCGTGTCGGACGGAACGCCGCAATGGTTGAGCATGCGACGAACCCGACGAGCCCCGAGGTGGGGAACCTGATACCTGATACCTGCTACCTATCATGCCAGACCACGTATACAAGAAGATCGAGCTGACCGGGTCCTCCACGAAGAGCATCGAGGACGCCATCCACAACGCCATCGCGCAGGCCGGCAAGACGATGCGCAACCTGCGCTGGTTCGAGGTGGTGGACGTGCGCGGCCACATCGAGGACCAGGCCGTGCAGCACTGGCAGGTCACCGTCAAGATCGGTTTCACGCTCGAGTAGCACGCCTGCTCCTCGGTCGTCATGATGGACGCTCGCCCCCGGCGGTCGCTCGGGGGTAGAACTCCGCGCAGGTAGCAGTCCCGCCTCGCACCGTCCGAACGGGAAACGAGGTGCTCCTACCTGCTACCTGCCACCTGCCACCTGCTCCCTGAAGTTGTTCGGTCGTGACCTGACGACGTACGTTCCCCTTTCGCATCGAGCCCGACAGACAGGGGAGTACCAGCCATGGGTGCAAAGGCCCGGGCGGCGAACGTCGTCGTCCTGATGTCTTTTGTTTCGTTCGGCCACGCGGCCGCGCAGGCCACGGCGACCGAGGCGCCCGCCGTCAAGACCTTCGATCTGACCGTCGCCCACATCATGCAGGGACCGGAGCTGGTGGGCTCTTCGCCCCGCTCCGTGCGCTGGACCGATGACGGCGATTGGGTCTACTTCCGCTGGAAGCCCGGCGGCCGGCCCTGGGACGAGCGGCCGGCGCTCTACCGTGTGCGTGCCAGCGGTGGCCAGCCCGAACGGCTCACCGACGGGCAGGCGGACTCGCTGGGCGTGTACGTCGCCCGGGGCGACATCTCGCGGGACCGGCACTGGCGCGTCGTGTCGTACCGGGGCGACCTGTGGCTCATCAACCGTCGCAGCCTGGAGCTGCGACGATTGACGGATACGCGCGACTCGGAGTCGCAGCCGGTGTTCAGCCGCGACGGCCGCACCGTCTACTTCGTGCGCGATGACAACATCTACGCGCTGGCGCTGGACAACGCGGAGATCCGCCAGCTCACCGACATTCGCAAGGGCCCGGCGCCGCACGAGAAAAAGGCGACGGGCCAGCGTGCATTCCTGGAACATGAGCAGAAGGAGCTGTTCGCCCACATCCGCCGTGTGCTGAAGGAGCAGGCGCAGCAGAAGGAGCGACGCGAAGCACGGGAAGCGAAGCAGCCCAAGCCGGTTCATATCGGCAAGGAGGAACGGGTTTACGGCATCATGGTGGAGCCGGACGAGCGCTGGGCAATGCTCCAGGTGGGGCAGCCGGCGAGCGACGCGAGACACACGATCGTGCCGGACTACATCACGCCGTCCGGCTACGTCGACCCCATGCGCGGCCGCACCACCGTGGGCGACGCGCAGAGCACGGCCCGGCTGGCGCTCCTGGACCTGTCGGACGGCAGCGCGGCGTGGCTGGACCTGGTGCCGGCGGACGCGAAAGCGGACACGACCCGTGCCCACGCGGGCGAGCTGGCCAGAGCCTCGTTCCTGGGCTGGAACGAGGACGGCACGGAGGGCCTGGTCTACGCCATGGCGTACGACTTCAAGGATGCATGGCTGGAGGTGGTGGACGTGACGACGGGCGACCTTACGGTCATCGACCACGAGCACGACGACGCGTGGCTGGGCGGTCCGTGCGTGATGTGCGCCGGCTGGATGCCGGACGGGCGGGCTGCATGGGTGGTCAGCGAGCGGTCCGGCTACGCGCAGCTGTACCGTGTGGGCCTCGACGGGCAGGCACCGAAGGCGCTGACCAGCGGCAAGTGGGAGATCCACGATGTGGAGATCTCGCCCGACCACAAGCGCTTCTACCTGACCACCAACGAAGGCTCGCCCTTCGAGCAGCACTTCTACACCATGGACTTGGACGGCGGCCACCGCACCCGCGTCACGAGGCGCGTCGGCTGGCACGACGTCACCCCGGGGCCCGACGGCCGGCGCCTGGCCGACGTCTACTCCACGTCCAACCGCCCGCCCGAGCTGTTCATCATGGACGCGAAGCCGGGTGCCACGCCGCGGCGCATCACGACGACGCCCACGACGGCATGGCTGGCCGGGCCCTGGATCAAGCCGGAGATCATCCGGGTCCCGGCCCGGGACGGCACGCAGGTGCCCGCACGTATCTACCGGCCCGCGGACCTGGGCGCGACGCCCAATGGCGCGGCCGTCATCTTCGTGCACGGTGCCGGATACCTGCAGAACGTGGAGCGCGGCTGGTCCAGCTACTACCGGGAGTACATGTTCCATCACCTGCTGGCGTCCCGCGGCTACGTCGTACTGGACATGGACTACCGCGGTTCCGCCGGCTACGGACGGGACTGGCGCACCGCCATCTACCGGCACATGGGCGGCAAGGACCTCACCGACCAGGTGGACGGCGCCCGATACCTCGCCCAGCACGAGGGCGTGGATCCCCGCCGCATCGGCATTTATGGAGGCTCCTATGGCGGGTTCACCACCCTTATGGCCATGTTCACCAAGCCGGGCGTCTTCGCCGCCAGCGCCGCACTGCGGCCGGTCAGCGACTGGGCCCACTACAACCACTGGTACACGAGCCGCATCCTGAACCTGCCCCAGGACGACTCGGTGGCCTACCGGCAGTCGTCGCCGATCTATTTCGCGGACGGGCTGCAGGGCGCGTTGCTCATCTGCCACGGCATGGCCGATACCAACGTGCACTTCCAGGATACGGTCATGCTGATCCAGCGGCTCATCGAGCTGGGCAAGAAGAACTGGTCCGTGGCCCCGTACCCGGTGGAGAACCACGGCTTCGTGGAACCGACCTCCTGGACGGACGAGTACAGTCGGATCCTCGAGCTGTTCGAACGGAACCTCGGCGGAGGTTGAGCATGCGCAGGACGAGCATGGGCCGCGGCGCTGGCCGTGGCGCGGGTGTGGCAGGCGTAGTGTTGGCCGTCGTGGCGGCAGGCCTTCCGGCGTGTACGTCGTCGTCCACCGACACCGTACAGATCGCCCTGGCCGCCCCGGTAAGCACGCCGGCCTACGCAGGCGTGAAGCGTGCCGCCGAAATGGCGGTCGCGGAGGTGAACGCCAGCGGCGGCGTGGACGGCCAGGACTTGCAGCTGGTCATACGGGACGATTCCACAAGGCCACAACGCGCCATCGCCATTGCCAACGAGCTGGTGGCCGATCACAGCGTGGTGGCAGTCGTGGGACACCTCAACTCTTCCGCCACGCTCGCCGCGGCCCCCATCTACAACGACCCGGCGCACGGGCTGGTGAACGTGTCGCCGGCCTCAAGCAGCCCGCAGGTGACGAACGCGGGTCCGTGGACCTTCCGGGTCTGTCCCAGCGACCTGGAACACGGACCCGTTCTGGCGGCGTGGGCCATGAACCGCCTGCACGATCGGCGCGCCGTTGTGCTGTACTCGAACGATGACTACGGCCGCGGCGTGCTCAGCAGCTTCGCGGACGCCTTCGCGGCCCTGGGTGGACAGGTGCTCTCCCAGGACCCGTATCTGCCGGCCATGCTGAGCGGGGACGGCGACCCCGATCCGTACCTGCGCCGCGCCATCCGGAACCACATGGATGTCCTGGTCATCGCGGGTCAGTCGGAAGACGGCGCCGCGATCCTCCGGGAGGCACGTGCGGACGGCTACAACGGCGCGGTCATGGGCGCCGACGGCCTGACAGGGCTGCGCAACATGGGCAGCATCGCGAACGGGGTTTACGTGAGCTCGGCCTGGCTGCCCGACCAGGCGGCGGAGGCGAGCCAGCAGTTCGTGCAAGCCTATCACGAACGTTACGGGACGGACCCGGACCAGTTCGCGGCCATGACCTACGACGCCGTGCGATTGTTGGCGCAGGCGATCCGCGCGGTCGGCCCGGACCGCGCTGCGATCCGCTCATACCTCGCACAGGTGGGACATGGACGTCCGGCGTTTCAGGGCGTGTCCGGCACCATCTCGTTCGACGAACACGGCGATGTCGTGAACAAGAACGTGGTCGTGGGCGTGATCCGCGACGGGAAGCTGGTGTCGGCGCGCTAGGCTCAGCGCAGGACGACGTGCACGACGGAACCCGGCCGCAGGGTCACCGACTTGCGGATCGTCGTCTTGCGGTCTTCGCTGACCGCCGTGACGGTGATCTCCGACCCCTGGGCGCCCGCCAACACGAACCGCTCTGTCTGCCCGGCGCTCACCGTCCCCAGCAGCCGGGAGCCGGTACCGTCATCGTACGACACAACCATCGCCTGCGCCGTCGGGTTCTCCACCGCGATGGCGTACGTACGCTCCGCATTCGTCTGCGCGCGCATCGCGTGACTGCATGCACCCAGCACCATCGCCAGAGCCAGCGACGGCGCCAGGCGACCCCACAGCAAATGGCGCATCCTGATCCTCCCGTCTGATGATCCAGCGTTCCCGACCCGGCGTTGCCGCATTACGGCCATTCCTGTGCTCGGAACCGCTCGCCCGTCACGTTCGTCGCCCGTGACGCCAACCACAGGAACACATCGGTGACCTGTTCCGGCGCCGCCACCGACGTCGGGTCCTCCTCGGGATAGGCCGCCCTGCGCATGGCCGTCCGCATGGCACCGGGGTCCACGGCGTTCACCCGGATCCCCGCGGCCTTCTCCTCCAGCGACAGGTTGTACGTCAGCGCTTCCAGCGCCCACTTGCTGACACCGTACGCTCCCCAGCGCGCCCGCGAAACATCCCCCACGCCGGACGTCACGTTGATGATGGAGCCCCAACCGGCGGACCGCATCCCCGCCAACACCGCCTGGGTCGCGATCAGTGCCCCCGTCACGTTGATGTCCAGCACGCGCCGCCAGCCATCCACGGAAAGATCGGCCAGCGCATCCCGGCCACCCAGCACCGACGCGTTGTTCACCAGCACGGAGACCGGAGCCACAGACGCCGCCTCCGCCACCAGCCCGTTCACGGCCGCCGCATCCGTCACATCGAGTGTTGCGGCCACGACACGGGTGCCTTGCTCGCGCAACGCGGCCACCACCTCATGCAGCTCCGCGCCGCGGGCACACAGAGCAAGCGAAGCGCCCGCTCGCGCGTAGGCTTCGGCCAGCGCGCGACCGAGCCCACGGGACGCGCCCGTCACCAACACCATCTCACCCGTCAGATCCACCGCCATCACGTCCCCCGGCTAAACCCCCGCATCAACAAAAAACGGCGTGGCCGATTCAGGCCACGCCGTCAGAGCATTCCTGCCTCTCCCTCAGTCTGGGAAGGCGACGCTGCGCGCCGTCTCCGCCGTCGGCGGATGTCCGGTCATCAACTCGATCAGCATCGCCATCTCCCTGCCGATCTCCCGCACTTTCCCGTAGACGGCCAGGATGTTCGCATAGTCGAAGTACGCGTTCACCGCGTCCTCGGCCCCGACGTACTGTTCCACAACCAGATCGTCCATGCGATCCTTCGCGTCCGACAGCAGGTAGTCGAGGATCCGCTCCAACCACCACTCCTCCGCCAAGGTCTCCAGACCCATGTCCCCGTCCAGACGTGGCAGCAACGTTTCGATCTCCGCCACGATTTCCGGCGGCGCAACCACCCCGCCCATCCCGACCTTGGCGTCCAGGACGCGCTGCGCTGTGGCCGTCAGCGCCGTCAACTCTTCGTAGGAGCATCGCAGGATCATGGTTGCCTCTCCTGCCAGCAGGCTAAGCCGCCCGCAACTGCCAACATCTGCCGCAAGGGTCGTTCCGCACCTCTCTTTTCCCTACGTCCGCTCGATGCGGCGCGTTTCGGCGCGGATATGCTCGTAAACCTCCACCCTGCGGTTCCATGCTGCACCTTTTGGTACACCACGACGGCCGCCAGGATCGCGTGCACATGCCACACGTGCGACGTTCCCGGCCAGGACACATGCCGCGTCCGGCTACACTTTTCCCAACTCTGGACCGTTTTGCCGGGGAGGGCCCCGGGTGGAATTATAGGGTGTTTCCCGAATATGATCCGCGTCGGAACGTCCACGCAACCCCTGTCAACGACGGACCAGCCAGTTCCCGAGCCACAGTCCCCCGATAATGTCCAGTGCGGCGTGGGCGGCCATGCCCGGCAGGACGGAACCCAAAGCGACGAAGGGCAGAGCGAGCAGCACGCCGAGGAACGAGGCGCGCAGCGCGCCCGACGTGCCCTGGTAGGAATGGATGAGTCCGAAAGCGCAGGAGCTCAGCGCCACGGCCAGCCAGAGACTGTCGGTGGCTGCCTGCAGCGCGGGGATGAGGAAGCCGCGGAACACGAGCTCCTCGGCAATGCCGGCGGACAGGGAAACGCCGACGAACAGCACGCGCTCGCGCGGCGTCCGCGGCAGGATGAACCTGAGGAGCGCGGTCTCCGGCAATCGCAGGAGCCGTCCGACGATCATGGCGGCCAGGCCGATTGCGGTGGTGACGGCCGCCGCCAGCGCGAGGCGCCCGGGAGCCTGTGCCACCAGACCCAGGAGGCGGGCCGTGAAGCCACTGGCCCAGGCCGCGGCAAGGGCTACTGCGGCGAGAATCCAGACGCTGATCACGGAAGACAGATAGAGGTCGGCGCGGCTGATGCCCACCGGCACACGGTTCGCCAGCCGGCCCTGCACCAACAGCAGCGCCGGCATGATGACCAGCAGAAACGTCGTCATGAGACGGGCAGGCCAGGCGAGCTCGGGCGATGCCAGCCACACCAGGGCGGAGCCGGCCACCACGGCCAGCGCGTTGAGTATCCGTTGCCGTCGTCCGGAATCCATCGCCTTGGTGCCCTCCCGTCAGGGCGCCGTCGGTTCCTGCCGCCCCAGCATCACATACACCCGCGGCACCAGGAGCCCGAGCACCACGCCTGCAAACGCACCGACCACCATGTCGGTTGCATAATGGAAGCCGGAATAGATGGCGCCGAACCCCAATGCCAGGGCGATCAGCACAAACAGGGGGAAGACCGGTCGCATGTACCGGTACGCCAGCACCGCCTGCACCGTGGCGACGCCCATGTGCGACGACGGGAATGCAGCGCCGCGGGCGGAACCATGTTCCAGCAGCCAGTGGCTCGCGCGGTTCACCAGCCCGCCGGCCAGGGCACCGTCCGGTGCCGGAAACAGATACCGCGGGCCCTGCACCGGAAAGAAGATGAACACGACGTACGACAGCAGGAAGGTGAGCACGACCCCGAAGGTGACAACGCGAAAGGCATGCACCCGCCCCATCACATACAGCACGACCGAAGGTCCGAAGATGACGAGATAGTACGACAGGTACGCGGCGTGAAGGAACTCGGACAACACCGGGTAGGGCAGCGCCGCCGCCAGCTGGCGACTCGGCTGGCCGCCGAACACCGTCGCCTCCACATGCTGGATGACCGGGTCGAAGTAACGGCCGTTCCAGACCGCCTGGTTGAGCACGGCCACCTCCGTGTAGAGTGCCGGCACCAGGGCCAGGGCGTACCAATCGTGCACGGCGCGGGCGAAGCGCGGCCTGGCGTGGGTGACCGCAACGGTGACGCGCCGCATCGGCGGCAGGCGGAGCGCCGCCGCCGCCGCCAGGAGATGGATGGTTACGAGGGCCGGCCAGATAAAGCCGTGATGGGGGAACAACAGCGCCAGCGCACTGATGAGGGCATAGGCCGCAAAAACGCGGTCAATGGGCCGCGGATGCGGGTCAGGTGCCACCCGTGTCCTTCTGGTACACGCGGTATGTCTTGTATACATAGGCGCCGACCTTCTCCAGTCCGCGCCGCATCTTCCAGTTGTCCTCCAGGATCCACGAGCACTCGCCGCCCGTGTGCCCTAACTCGCGCGCGGTCATGTACGCGCGCGTGAAGAAGATCACGTCGATGCCGAGACCGCGGTACTCGGGCTTGAGACCCAGCGCGAACACGCGCGCCTTGTCGATCTTGCGGCGGTACCACAGCAGCTTCAGCAGGCCGAACGGCAGCAACCGCCCGTTCACGTGCTTCAGCGCCTGATTGAAGTCCGGCAGTGTCAGGGTGAACCCGGCCGGGTCGCCATTGATGAACGCCAGGAGGGCGTAGCGCGGCTCCACGATGAACTTGAGCTCATCGGCCAGGTGCTCGATCTCCTTCTCCGTCAGCGGCACGAAGCCCCAGTTCTGCTCCCAGGCGCTGTTGTAGATCTCCTGGATGAGCTCCACCTCCTGGTCCAGCTTCTTCAGATTGACCGGCCGGGTGCTGAACCCGTCGATGGAGCGCTCGATGCGCTCAACGGCCTGCCCCAGTCGCTCCGGCGTCTCGTTGGAATCGATCCAGTAGGCGAGCAGGTCTTCGGCTTTCCCGTACCCGGCGCTCTCCATCAGCTCCTGGTAGTACGGCCTGCCGTGAGCCATCAACACGGCGGGCGGCTTGTCGAAGCCATCCAGCAGGATGCCCGGGGAATGCGACTCGTCGTTGGTCGAGAAGTTGAAGGGCCCCATGATACTGCGGGCCCCGTGCTCCCGTACCCAGGACTCGGCCGTCTCCAGGAGGCCGCGGGCGACACCCGGATCGTTGATGCACTCGAAGAAGCCGAAAAAGCCGGTGTGGTCTCCGTGAAATTCGTCGTAGCGGTGGTTGATGAATGCGGCGATGCGGCCCACCGGTCGTGATCCGCGCCACGCCATGAAGTACTCCACGTCTGCGTGTTCGTGGAACGGATGCTTCGATCGATCGAACAGCTTGCGCTGGTCCGAGATGAGGGGCGGCACCCACAGAGGATCGTCCGCGTAGATCTGCCAGGGCAGTCGGATGAACTGCTGCATGCCGCGACCGCGAACCGGTGCGACGACCGCGTCCGAGGTTTCGTGCTCCCGAGTTTGTTCCGGTTGGCTCATTCCGCTCCCGTACTCCCCGTTCAGATCACGGCCATCTGCTTGCCGACCTGGGCGAAGGCTTCCAGCACCCGATCGACCTGCTCATCCGTGTGCGTCGCCATCATGGAGATGCGAAGGCGGCAGGAGTGGTCCGGCACGGCCGGCGGCGTGACCGGGTTCGTAAACACGCCGGCGTCGAACAACTCCTTCCAGAAGATGAGCATGGGTTCCATGTCGCCGATGACCACGGGGATGACGGGAGTCACACTACCGCCGATGTCGTAGCCGAGGCTCTTGAGCCCCTCTTGCATGCGGCGCGTGTTGTGCCAGAGCTGCTCGCGCCGCTCGGGTTCCTCCTGAATGACATCCAGGGCCGCCAGCACGGCGGCAACCGCCGAAGGTGGCATGCTGGCACTGAAGATCAGTGCCCGCGAATGATGCTTCAGGTAATGGATCACGGGCTCCGGCCCGGCGATCACACCGCCCAGGGACGCCAACGACTTGGAGAAGGTGGTCATCACGAGCTCGACGCGGTCGTCCAGCCCGAAATGCTCCGCCGTGCCGGCGCCGGTGGGACCGAGCACGCCGAACGCGTGCGCGTCGTCCACCATGGCACTGGCCCCGTACCGTTCCGCCAGCTGCACGATGTCCGGCAGGTTGGCGATATCGCCTTCCATGGAAAAGAGGCCGTCAGTGACGATCAGCTTGCCGGCCTCCGTCGGCGCCTGCGCAAGCCGCCGCTCCAGCGCTTCCATGTCGCTGTGCGCATACCGCTGCGTGACACCGAAGGCCAGGCGCGCCCCGTCCACGATGCTGGCGTGATTCAGCTTGTCCAGGAACAGGTAGTCATCACGCCCCACCAGCGTGGAGATGACGCCCAGGTTGGTCTGGAAGCCCGTGCTGAAGACGAGGGCCGATTCCTTGTGAAGGTGCTCGGCCAGTCGCTCCTCGAGCTGCTCATGGAGGTCCAGTGTGCCGTTCAGGAATCGGCTGCCCGTGCAGCCGCTGCCGTAGCGCTTCAGCGCCTCGGCCGCCTTCTCCAGAACGTGCGGATGGTGCGTCAGGCCCAGATAGTTGTTGGACCCCACCATGATCTTGCGTTGCCCGTCGATGTCCACCTCGGTGTCGTACGAGGCTTCGATCGCCCGGAAATACGGATAGTATCCCTTCGCCTGCACTTCACGTGCGATCGTGTAGCTCTCGCACTTGTCGAAAAGGCTCATTCGGCTCTCCGCTCACGGCCCATCTAATCAAGCCAGCCATACGCGCGATACCACGCGGCAGTTTCCCGCAACCCATCAGCAAGTGGCGTGCGCGCAACGAAACCCAGGTCTTGTTCGGTCGCCTTCGTATCACACAACCAGCCGGGCGCCAGCAGCTCACGGGCCTTGTCAGGCGTGAAGATGCTCGCCCGCCCCACCACGCGCCCCACCATTTCGCTCGCGGCCGCCGCCGCGCGAATCAAGGCAGCCGGAACCGGAATCCGGCGACCCGATCGGCCGACGGCGTCGGCGACCAGCGTCAGCACTTCGGGCCACGCATACGCCCGTGGCTCCGCCGTATGGTAGATGCCGTCCGCCGCTTCCGCGACCCCGGCCCGACGGATCACGTCGGCCAGATCAGCGGCATGTATCAACTGCAGCCTGCGTGGCGGCCCGGACGGAACGGGCAGGACACCGTAACGCGCCAACCGGAAAAACGGCAGCAGGTCACGGTCGCCCGGCCCATAAACGGCGGGCGGGCGCAGCACGACGACTGCGAATCTGTCTCGCACATCGAGGCAAAGGCGCTCGGCGTCGAGCTTGCTTCTACCATACGCGGTCAACGGATGAGGCTCGTCGTCCGGCCGGACCGGCCGCCCGTTCCGCACGGGCCCCACGGCTGCCAGGGAGCTGACGTAAACCAGCTTCCGTGGCCGCCGGCTCTCCGCCATTGCATCGACGAGGCGCCGCGTGCCATCGACGTTGACGTCTCTGAATTCAGCTTCGTTCCGGGCGCGGGTCAACCCGGCAAGGTGAAACACGGTGTCGACGTCGCGGACGGCGTTCTGCAGTGCCGCCGCATCCCGCAGGTCTGCTTCCCAACGCTCGACGCCGAGGGCATCGAGGTGGCGCACATCACTCGTCGAGCGCACGAGCGCACGAAGCTGGAAGTGGCCATCGGCCAGCGCCGATACGAGATGGGAGCCGACAAACCCCGTGGCTCCCGTGATGAGAACGCGTTCGCCCGCCGTCATCGCCACGGCACAAAGGTGCGGGGGAGGGCCTCAAAAGGCAATGGTATGCGTCAGGAAACGGCTGCCAGCGCGTGCTCCACGATGTGGAGCGCTTCCAGGAGCTGCGGTTCCGTGATCACGAGCGGCGGCGTCACGGCCAGCACGTCTCCCTCTCCTTCGGGCAACAGCAGCACGCCCTGCCGCAGCGCGCTCGCCGCGGTTCTGGCGGCCAGCGCGGCCGCGTCGCCGGCCTGTGCACCAGCCAGGCGTACACCCTGCATCAGGCCCAAGCCGCGCAGCTCGCGGATCCGGGGCTCGCGCGCCGCCCAGCCTTCCAGCCAGTCGCGCAGCGTGGCCCCCATGGCTTCCGCACGCTGGACCAGTCCGCCTTTCTCGATGACGTCCAGCTGTGCCAGCGCCGCAGCGCAGGCCAGCGGATTGCCGAGGAATGTGCTCGTGTGGATCGCCTCTCCCTCCGATGGCGGCCACGCAGCCATGACATCCGGCGTGCCTATGGCGGCGCTGAGCGGCAAGGCGCCTGTCAACGCCTTGCCCACGGTCATGATGTCCGGCGTGACGCCCTCATGCTGGCAGGCGAACCAGCGGCCGGTGCGGCCGAAGCCCGTGTAGATCTCGTCGAAGATGAGCACGATCCCGCGCTCATCACACAGCTCCCGCAGTCCTGCCAGAAACCCGTGCGGCGGCACGATGAGTCCGCCACGTCCCTGCACCGGCTCCACCAGCACCGCGCCGATGGGGGCCGAGGCGGCCGCTTCGTCCACGATCCGGCGGGCTTGCGCCAGCGCGTCGTCCAGCTCGGCGACGGCTCCGGGGTAAGGCGCGAAGCGAACGCCGGCATACAGCTGGTCCCGGAACGGACGCCGGAACAGCGCGCGGGACGTAACGGACAGTGCCCCGTACGTCAGGCCATGATAGGCGCCTTCGAAGGCGAGCACGCCGGGGCGGTCTGTCACCATGACCGCCGTCTTGAGGGCAGCCTCCACGGCCTCGGCGCCCGCCGAGGCGAGGATGGATACCGAAAGGCGGTCCGGTGCGAGCGCCGCCAGCCGCTCCAGCAATTGCACTTTCGCTTCCGACGGGTGCACATCGCCCAGACCGTGGGGCAGTCGGCCGGCCTGGCGACCGATCGCCGCAGCCACGGCAGCGTGCGCATGCCCGGCAGCGGCCACGGAGAAGCCCGCCGTGAGATCGACATAGACGTTGCCGTCCGCGTCGCGAACGTTGGCGCCGGACGCCTCGGCCCAGACGATGGTATCTTCCAGCGGCGTGATGTTGGGGGATTCGACGACGCGCAGCCGCGCGGCCAGGCTCCGGGACGCGGGCCCCGGCGGCGGCACGGTCACCCGGGGCAGATCGGCGCCGAACGCCATGCTCAGATCACGAACGCCGACCGAGCAGCCCGATGAGGGCGCCGACGGCGACGCCGGTGAGGACCGCGCCACCCAGCAGAAGCGCCCGGCCGGCGTCTGTCGTCTCCGGCGGCGCCTCCGCTTCGCCCGGTGCGTGCCCGGACGTTGGAGACCGGGCCGTGGCCGGCTCGACGTCCACCTCCGCCCCACAGACATCGCATTCCGCGTCGCCGCGCTCCCGCGCGGTCCGGTTCCGGTAGCCGAGCTGCGCCCCGCAGTCCGGACACGGCATATGCGCGGGCGCCGGCTCGATGGCGTCGTACAACGCCCGTCGGGAAATGTCCAGGCGATCCGCGATGTCCGCCACCGAGGCGTCCGTCCCCCAGTAGAGACGGTTCACGTCCCGTGCGAGGTGTTCTTCGTCCGTCATGGGAGGCCCTCCCGCCCGCGTGATGATGCATCAACATAGGCGGAGCCGGTGAAGCAGGCGAGGGCGGGGGCGGGGGCGGATCGGCGGGGGCACGGGCGGATCGGCGCGGGGCGGCGTGGCGAAGGCTGCGGGGGCCGGGCGCACTTACCGGGGTCTGGCGGACGTCCGGGGCCGGAGCGAGGTTACGGGCATGAATACGTTCATCCGTCCGCCGCGACTACGCCCGGGGGACCGGGTCATGCTCGTGGCTCCGGCGGGTCCCGTGCCGCCGGACAAGCTGGAGATCGCGCTGGCCCGCGTTCGCGTGCTCGAGCTGGAGCCGGTACTGGGCAACGCGGTCAGACAGCAGAACGGGTACCTGGCCGGCCCCGACAGCGCACGAGCGGCCGACCTGCAACGAGCCATCGACGACCCGGACATCGCAGCCATCTGGGCGGTGCGCGGCGGATACGGCGGCATGCGCACCCTCCAGCACGTGGACCTGGCAGGGCTGGTGCAAAGGCCCCGCGCATTCATCGGATTCAGCGACAACACGGTCATCCACCTGGCGCTTGCACGCGTAGGCGTCGTGTCCTTCCACGGCCCGCACGCCGGCTCCGAGGCATTTCCCGCTGCCACAACGGAGTGCTTCCGCCGCGTGTTGTGGGCGGCGGAGCCGGCGGGTAGACTGCCGGACTCCATCAGCGGACCGGAGCCGGTCACGCTCCTGGGCGGCATCGCCCAGGGGCCGCTCGCCGGCGGCAACCTCGCCATGCTCGCGGCAGCGTGCGGCACGCCCTGGCAACTCCATGCACGCGGCCGCATCGTCGCCATCGAGGATGTCGGGGAGCCCCTCTACCGCATCGACCGTATGCTGCTCCAGCTCCGGCTCGCCGGTGCGTTGGAGGGCGCCGCAGGCTTCGTGTTCGGTCGCTTCACGGACATGCCGGACGACGAAGATGAGGACGATCCATCCCTCGCGGACGTCCTGCGGGCTGCCATCGCGCCCCTGCAGGTGCCGGCCGTCCTGGGCCTGCCCATCGGCCACGCGCACGAGAACTGGACGCTGCCGCTGGGCGTGCAGGCGCGACTGGATGCGGACGCGTGCACGCTGACGGTGCTGGAGCCGGCCGTCGCGTAGCGGGAACGGTCTCCTCTCTATTATCATCGGGCCATGAAGATCTACACGCGAACAGGCGATCAGGGCGAGACGGGGCTGTTCGGGGGTGGCCGCGTGTCCAAGGCGCACGTCCGGGTGGAGGCGTACGGAGCCGTCGACGAGTTGAACGCGGTGCTGGGTTGGGCGATCACCCAGCTGGACGGCGAGGCTGCGGAACGATTGGCCGGCGTGCAGGCAGACCTGTTTGCCATCGGCGCCCACCTGGCGACGCCGGGTGCCGGGGCGCGTGAGCGGCCGGTGCTGCCGCCACTGCCCGAGGGCGTCGGGGCGTTGGAGACCTGGATCGATGAGCTGGACGCGGAGCTGCCGGAGCTCCGTTCGTTCATCCTGCCGGGCGGCTCGCCGGGGGGCGCGGCACTGCATGTGGCCCGCACGGTGTGTCGCCGAGCGGAGCGGTCGGTGGTGGCCCTGGCGGAGGCGGAACCGGTGGAGCCGGGCATCGTCGTGTACCTGAACCGCCTGTCGGACCTGCTGTTCACGCTGGCGCGGGCGGCGAACCGTGTGGCGGGCGTTGCGGATGTGGAGTGGAGTGGTGATTCGGGGTGAACGTCCCCGGCCGTGACGAGCGCATGGCCCGGCGGCTGGAACGCGAGATGCGCCGTGGCGGAGTCACGGACCGGGGCATCTCCCGGGTGCTGGACGCGTACCGGCTGGCCATGGAGCCGCGGGTCGCGGCGCTGGAAGACCGCCATCCCGACTTCCTGCATCCGGCGCGGACGGTACTGGTGTTGTTGCTGGACGCCGGCGTCCGCGATGGCGTGCTGCTGAGCGCGGCCGCGCTGTGCGAGAGTCTGCGTCCGGAGCTGGCGGTGCCTGCCGGGCGAGCGGCCCGAGCAGCGGGCGTGGCGGTGGGACGGCTGTTGGGCGCGGTGCCTGTGCCGGAGACCAGCGGCGAAGAGCTGCTGGAGGATCTCGTCGCGTCTCCGGCCGACGTGCTGCTGCTGGCCGTGGCGGAGCGGCTCGACCACGCGCGACACCTGCACCTGGCGCCGCGGGAGGAGTGGGAGCCCTTTCATGCGACAGCGTGCGGCGCGTACGTGGTAGCGGCCCGGCGGACGGACCCGCGCCTGGCAGGTCGGTTCGCGTTCTGGTGCCGGCACTTCGGTGAGCGTTACCTTCGCGACGCGGGGCCGCGCCGCCCTTGACGTGCCGTCGCGCGCGTGCACTATTACGACCCGTTCGAAGGAATTGATGTTGGAGGAATGACTGCATGCCATATGTGATCGTGGAGCCGTGCATCGGGGTGAAGGACGCGAGCTGCGTCGAGGTCTGTCCGGTGGATTGCATTTACGAAGGCGAGGATATGTACTACATCCACCCCGACGAGTGCATTGACTGCGGCGCCTGCGAGCCGGAGTGTCCCGTGACGGCGATCTTCCCGGACACCGACGTCCCGCCCGAGTGGACGAACTACATCGAGAAGAACCGCACTTTCTTTGAGTAAGCGACTTCCCTTTCTCGGGCTGACCCTGGCCCTGTTCGTGGCGGTCGGCTGCGCGCAGGCGACCGCGGGGCGCAGCGACCTTCCATCGAACGCCACTGGGCAGACGAGCGCCACGGCGCAGATCGCCGCGATGCTGGACGCCTCGGCGCGGTCATGGAACGACGGCGACCTGGCCGGCTACGTGGACGACTACGCACCGGACGCGACCTTCGTCGGCTCCTCCGGGCTGGTTCGCGGCAGAGCGGCGATCGAGCAGCGCTACCGCGCATCGTACTGGGCCAGCGGCAGGCCGGCGGACGCGCTGCGCTTCGAGGACCTCCAGGTCACGCTGCTGGGAAAGGACCATGCACTGGCGGTAGGCCGATACATCCTCTACGACCGGCAGAGCGGTGCGACCACTGCCAGCGGGATCTTCTCACTCGTCCTGCGCCACGGGCCGAACGGCTGGCGCATCATCCACGACCACTCCTCGGCCGCCGGCTGAGCCGGCGGTTCCGCTACAAACCGGCCTGACGCAGCGCGTCCAGTGAGACGGTCGGGCGCTCGGGGCGCGGGTGCGGTCGCTTGGCGGCGTCGGCCAGCGCCCGGGGCAGCCGAATACGGCTGATCAGGAAGCCGGCGACCACGGTGGCGACCGCCAGCAGGCTCACGTTGAAGGTGCGGATATGCCCTCCTCGGCAGGGGTTCGCTGATGTTCTCCGGGGCTTGAGCGAGCGGACGCTTTCGCGGCCCGACGAGCACCATCAAAATGTATTGTGCATGGCGGGTTCATGCCACGCTTCGGCGCGCACGTTCCCGATTCGTTCACCCTTTGTTACCGAGCATTGACGTCCATGGGTCCACCGGAATCCGTTCTCGACCTGGCTCGCGCTCTCGTGTCGGTGCCGTCGGTCAATCCCGACCTGGAACGTGGCGGTGCCGGCGAGCGTGAGATCGCCGATCTGACGGCCGACTGGCTGCGCGCCTGGGGCTTCGATGTGGAGGTGACGGAAGCGGCGCCGGGTCGAGCCAGCGTTCTGGCGCGTGCCCGGCGCGAACGCGGCGGGACGCTGATCCTGAACGGGCATCTGGACACGGTGGGCGTTGCCGGGATGTCCGTGGACCCGTTCGCGGCGGAAGTGCGGGACGGGCGCCTGTACGGACGGGGTGCGTGCGACATGAAGGCGGGCATCGCGGCGTTGCTTGCGGCGGCCCGGGACGCTGTACAGCGCGGGTCGTTCTCCGGCGAGCTGGCCGTGGCATTGGTGGCGGACGAAGAGAACGCGAGCATCGGGCTCCAATCGCTGTTGGACGGGGGCCTTTCCGGCGATGCAGCCGTCGTATGCGAGCCGACGGGACTGGCCATCATGCCGGCGCACAAGGGGTTCGTGTGGCTGGGTCTGGAATTCCAGGGGCGGGCGGCGCACGGATCCCGACCGGATCTCGGTGTGGATGCCATCCGTCATGCCGGGCTGTTGCTGGCGCAGCTGGACGCGCTGGAATCGGAGCTGCGCAACCGGGCAGCGCACCCTTTGCTCGGCCACGGATCCATCCACGCGGGCACCATCGCCGGCGGAACGGCGGCGTCCGTGTACCCGGCGACGTGCCGACTGACCCTGGAACGTCGTACCCTGCCCAACGAGACCACGGCGGACGTCCGTGCGGAGCTGGAGTCGGTGCTGGCGCGGCTTCGGGCCGACGTGCCGGACCTGGCCGCCAGGGTGCGGGTGACGCTGGAACGGCCGGGGACGGAGGTGCCGGCCGACGCGCCCGTCGTCGAAGCGCTCGAACGTGCGCTCCGCGGCGCCGGGGTGGAGCCACGCCAGGAAGGCATGAGCGCGTGGGTGGACGCGGCCCTGTTGAACGTGGCCGGCACGCCGGCGGTGTGCTTCGGGCCCGGCACCATCGAGCAGGCGCACGCCGACGACGAGTGGGTGTCGCTGGACCATCTGGAGGCCGCACGTCAGACGCTGGACGGCCTGATCCGAAGCCTGCTGCCCGGAGAGTCTGCGTGAGTCCCATGCTGTTGAATCGTGCGCTGGAACGCACGGCGGAGTTCCTGGAAAAGCGCAGTGGTGCGGTTGCGCTCATCGCACGTGCGGAGATCGGCCGGGCGGGCGACGACGATGAGCTGGAGGGAACACGGCTGATCCGCTCATTGCTGGATGACCAGTCCCGGGACGGCAGCTTCGACGGCGACCTGGCCCGTACGGCTCAGGTGCTGATGGAGATGCGGGAGATCTCCAACGCGGCCGGGTTGAGCGAGATGGACCCGGGCATCGGCCGGGCGCTGGACTGGTTGCGCAGTTGCCAGGGCCAGCCGGGGCGGTGGTCGGACGGCTGCACCGACGAGCGGCACGCCGCCGGGCTCTGCCATCATTTCCTCGGCGGCTTTTTCTCCCCGGCGCCGCCGGATGCGGCGCTGGAACCCCTGGACGTGTCGTGTGGGATCACGCTGGAAGAGGACGGCGACATTCGCTTTGTGAGCTCGTGTCTGGCACTGCGCGCGCTCTGGCGCTGGGACGCCCATGCGCCAGACGCCGGCCTGCACCTGGACGGCGTGCAGCGAGCGCTGGAGCAGGCCAGGCCGCCGGTGGTGGCGCTTTCGCCCGAAACCGCGCTGGAAGGCCTGGTCACGCTGCTGGATGACCCGGATGCGTCCGACACAGGTCTGGAAACGGTCGTACACGGCCTGGAGGATCTGGCGACGCGACAACTGGGGGATGGCAGCTGGACCAACGTCGACGTGTTCCACACGCTGGATGTCCTCCTGCGCGCCTCGGAACGGGGTCTGGTCACCGGCGCAGTAGCGCGTGCGCTGGATCATTCGGCGCGGCTGCTGGCGTCTGCGCAGCAGCCGGACGGGAGCTGGGGCAGCGAGGCTGCAGACCGGCGTGCGCTTCTGGGTTGGCGTGCCATGCGCTGGGCGGCCGGCCGCGAAGAGGAAGGCGCGTCGTCCGGCCCGCTACAGAAGCACGTGCATGATGATCAGCCGGCCGACCAGTAGCAGCAGGATGATGGACACGATGTTGAGCCAGATCCCCGCCCGGATCATCTGACCCATCCGGATGTAGCCGGACCCGAAGACGATGGCGTTGGGCGGCGTCGCGACGGGCATCATGTACGCCGCCGACGCCGCGAGCGCGCCTGCGGCCATGAACAGCAGCGGGTTCTGGCCGGTGCCCGCGGCGGCCGCCGCGAGCACGGGCATGGCCAGCGCCGCGATGGCGGTGTTGGATGCCAGCTCACTGAGCAGCACGAAGGTGGTCACGACGACCAGGAGCAGCACCCAGCCAGGCATGCCGGCAAGGCCGCTCACCATGTGGGCGATGGACAGCGTCAGCCCGCTGGCCTCGAAGGCGTGCGCCAGCGAGAGCCCGCCGCCGAACAGGAGCAGCACGCCCCACGGCAAGCCCCGGGCGGTCCGCCAGTTCATGACGAACACGCCGCGCCGCCAGTCGACAGGCAGGATAAAGAGCAACAGGGCCGCGATGATGGCGATGGTCGAGTCGTCGATGCCGGGTAACACCGCGGTCAAGCCCGGCACGTGCAGGGCGCCGATCTGCTTGGGCGAACGCATGATCCAGCCGAGCGCCGTCAGGCAGAAGATCACGAGCACCATCTTCTCCCCGCGGCTCATGGGGCCCAGCGAGCGGCGCTCGTCCCGCAGCAGCGCGTCGGCGCCCGGCGGCAGCTTGCCGGGCGGATGCAGCACGAACACGAGCAGGACCCAGGCGATGGGCAGCAGCACGAACGTCACCGGCAGGCCCACCATCATCCATTCCGCGAAGCCGATGGTCCGCCCCAGGATCTCCTGCGCGGATGCGGCGAACACGGCATTGGGTGGCGTGCCGATCAGCGTCGCCACGCCGCCAATGGTGGCGGCGTAGGCGATGCCCAGCATCAACGCCGTGCCGAACGGGAACGCGGCGTGCGGGGCGTCGTCGTCCGGCAGGTCGGCGACGCCCCCGTCGCCGCCCCCGCTCCGCCGGTCCGGACCGGCCTCTACGGCCGACCCCCGTGCGGCCCCTGTCCCCGGCGCCTGGCGCATAACGGCAGCCAGTGCCAGACCGATGGGCAGCATCATGGCGGTCGTGGCCGTGTTGGAGATCCACATGCTCAGGAAAGCCGTCGCCACCATGAAACCGCCGATGAGGCGCCGCGGACTGGTTCCTACCAGGGCGACCACGGCCAGGGCGATCCGCCGGTGCAACCCCCAGCGCTCCATGCCCAGGGCCAGCACGAAGCCGCCCAGGAACAGGAAGATGACGGAATTCGCGTACGGCGCCGCGCTCGCCGCAGGCGTCAGGACGCCCAGCGCGGGAAGCAGTGCCAGGGGCAGGAGAGCGGTGGCCGCCAGGGGCAATGCCTCGCTCATCCACCAGATGGCCATGAGCAGCGCCACAGCCGCCGTCCGGTGGGCCGCCGCCGACACGGACGCCGGGAACGGCAACGCCAGCACGACCGCGAAGGCGATCGGCCCCGCGATCAGGCCAATGCGCTGGTGCACCCCACCCCTGCGGTCCTGTTCAGGCCGCTGCTCCTCCGACGCCGTCTGGACGCGCCCCTCCGCCGTAGATACCATGATTGGCGGTTAAGTTGCCCCCGGCCCGGCGTTGACGTCAAGCGCCCGCGCGTTCCCCTGCCCCGAGCATGACCCATGACCGAGCACCGACCCAATGGCGATCCTGTCCAGACCGGCCTCGAGCCCCGGCCGCCTCGCGCTTCGGAATCCGTCATCAGCGAGCTCATGATGCCGAACCAGGTGAACGGCCTCGGCCACGTCTTCGGCGGCGTGCTGCTGTCCATGGTCGACCGCGTGGCCGCCGTCGCCGCCATGCGCCACGCCGGCCGGCCGTGCGTCACGGCGTCCATCGACCGCGTCGACTTCCGCGAGCCCATCTACGCCGGCGAGCTCGTGACCTGTCGCGCACGCGTGAATTACGTCGGCCGCACCTCCCTGGAGGTAGGCGTCACCGCGGAAGCGGAGAACCTGCTCACCGGCACGCGCCGTCATACGAACAGCTGCTACCTCACGTTCGTCGCCATCGACGAGCGCCACGGACCCGTGCCCGTGGCACCCCTCAGACCCGAAAACGACGAGGATCGACGCCGCATGCGCGAGGGTGAGATCCGGCGGCGGAACCGGCTCAAGCTCCTGGAGCAGCTCGGCGAAACGGAGATAGACCGATGAAACACCCACGCAGCCGGCAGCTCCCGGCGCTGGTGCTGCTCGCACTGACCGGCGTTGCCGCCAGCCGATCGGGTGCCGCGCGCCCGGCGGCGAGCGCGTCGGCATCGCCCGACTCGCTGCGTACGCACCTCGTCCTGCTGGGAACGGGCACGCCCAACGCCGATCCGGATCGCTGGGGACCCGCCACGGCCGTCGTCGTGGACAGCACCGCCTACCTGGTGGACTGCGGCGTCGGCGTGGTACGCAGGGCCGCGGCGGCACAACGGGACGACCACATTCCCGCCCTGGCCGCGGACCGCCTCGACCGCGTCTTCATCACACACCTGCACTCGGACCACACCCTCGGCTGCCCCGACCTTTTGCTGTCGCCGTGGGTCCTGGAACGCGACCGGCCGCTCCAGGTCTGGGGTCCGCCCGGCACCGCCCGCATGTTCCGTATGATCCAGCAGGCGTACAGCGAAGTCATCGCCGTGCGCATCAACGGCCTGGAGCCCATCGACTGCCTGGGCTGGCGCGCCGAGGTGCACGAGGTGCTCCCGGGTGTGGTCTACAGGGACAGCTTGGTGACGGTCACCGCCATCGCCGTGCATCACGGGTCCTGGACCCACGCCTACGGCTACCGGTTCGACACCCCCGACCGGAGCATCGTCATCTCCGGCGACACGCGGCCGACGGACAGCATCGTGCAAGCCTGCGACGGCTGCGACATCCTCCTCCACGAGGTCTATTCCGCGGAGATGTTCAAGCACCGCAGTCCGGCCTGGCAACGCTACCACGCCGCGTCCCACACCTCCACCACGGAACTGGCAGCCATCGCCAAACGCGCGCACCCCGGCCTGCTGGTGCTCTACCACCAGCTCTTCTGGGGCGCCACTCCCGACCAGCTGATCGCGGAAATCCGCAGCGCGGGCTACGAAGGGCGCGTGGTGTCAGGGAAGGATCTGGACGTGTTCTAGACCGAGTTCGATTTCGAGTTCGAATTCGATGGGCCTGGGTCGTCGCGGGCAAGAGCGTCTTCGTCGTCGTCTTCGTTCCGCCGCCGCCTTCATCGCGGATGATCACCGCCGCCGGAAGTCGCCCGCGATGAACGTGCCTGAGGCGCGATGACGGCAGCCGGGAACGACGACGAAATCGACGACGAAGACGACGACGATCCCGGAACGTCCGCTTCGTGGCCTGATGTTCGAACTCGGATTCGAACTCGAATTCGAACTCGAACTCGCTTCAGGCCCGCTCCACCACCATGGCGAACCCCAGCGCACCGGCCGCGCAAACGCTTATGAGCCCAATGCCTACGCCCCTGCGCTTCATCTCGTTGACGAGGGTCGTGGTGAGGCGGCCGCCGGTGCCGCCGAAGGGGTGGCCGATGGCGATGCTGCCGCCCATGACGTTGATGCGGTCTTCGGGCGGGATGCCGACCTTCGCGGATCGGCCGAGCTGTTCGCGGGCGAACGTGTCGGAATCGAGCGCCTGGAGGTTGGACAGGACCTGGGACGCAAACGCCTCGTGCATCTCCCACAGCTCGATGTCCTGCATGGTGACGCCGGCGCGGTCCAGGGCCTTGGGGACGGCGTATGCAGGCCCCTGGAGCAGCTGGCCGGCGGGGTCGAGGGCGGAATAGGCCCAGGCCCGGATGTACGCCCGCGGCTCGTAGCCCAGAGCCCGGGCGGCGTCCTCGCTCATGAGCAGGACGGCGGATGCGCCGTCGGTGAGGGGCGACGCGTTGCCGGCGGTGACGCTGCCGTAGCGGCGGTCGAACACGGGCGTCAGCCCGGCCAGCTTTTCCAGGCTGGTATCGGTGCGAATGCCGTTGTCGCGGTCCACGACCTGGTCGTAATGCGGCGGCACGTAGGTAGGCACGATCTCCGCGGTCAGCCGCCCGTCGTCCGTGCCCTGGGCGGCGAGCTCGTGGGAGCGGAGGGCCCAGCGGTCCTGCTCCTCGCGCGGGATCTCGTTCTCCTTGGCCATGCGCTCCGCCGCCTGGCCCATGCTCTCGCCCGTGGAGTACTCCGCGATAGCCGGGGTGGTAGGCACGAGCTCCTTGGGCCGGAACCCGGCGAACGCCTTCATGCGTTGGCCCAGGGTCTTCGCCTTCGACGCCTGCACCAGCCGCTCGCTCATCTGCCGGGAAACCAGGATGGGGATGTCGGATAGCGACTCGGCGCCGCCGGCGATCACGATGTCGCCGTACCCCCGCGCGATCTTGTCGGCGCCGGACGTGATGGCCTGGTTGGCGGATGAGCACGCGCGACTCACCGTGAAGGCGGGGATGGTCGCCGGCAATCCTGCCTGGAGCGCAACCTCGCGGGCGATGTTGGGCGCCTGCACGTTGTGGACGACGGTGCCGTAGATGACTTCGTCGACCTGATCGGCGTCCAGGCCCGCACGGCTCACCAGCTCGCGCACGGCGATGGTGCCCAGGTCGATGGCAGACATGTCTTTGAAAACGGTGCCGGAACGGACGAACGGTGTCCGACAGCCATCGATGATGGCAACGCGGCGGCCCGTGCGGGCAATTTGCGGTCCCTGCTCGTCGTTCATGGCCACCTCCGCGGGGCTCGGTGGGAACGGGGCGTCGTGGCGCTCCGTGCATCATTGCGACCGGCCATACCGGGGGCAAGGGACGCGCCAACGCTGCCGTGCCCTATATTCTGGGGCGGGCAGCGTTCCACCCTGGCCGCGTCGCCCGACGGGCGAGCTGGTCCTGCAGGAGGGCAACCATGATCCGCATTCGTGCCGCAACGCATGACGACATCTCGCCGGTTGCCGAGCTGTGGTGCCATGCGTTCCCCGGCCACCGGACGTTCGAGGAACGGGCTCGTCTGCTGGAGCAAAGCGGTTCTTACGGCGGCCTGGAGACGGTCGCGGTGGCCGTCGACGACGATGTCGGTGTGGCGGCCGCGTACAAGTTGATGCGGCTGACCCAGTACATCACCGGCGTGACACTGCCCACGGCGGGACTGGCCGCCGTTGCGGTGGCCCCGTCGCACCGCCGGCTGGGCCTCGGCCGGCGCCTGTGCGGTCACGCCCTGCGCGCCGCACGCGAACGCGGCGACGTGCTGAGCGCGCTGTACCCGTTTCGCCCGGCCTTCTACCGGTCCATGGGCTGGGGCCTCGTGAGCCAGCTGCATCGGCACCGGTTCCGGACAGCCGCGCTGTCCGGGCCTCGCCGACCGAGCCGCGTGCGTCTCGCCGGACCGGATGACCTGGCACGGGTCGCGGCGTGCTACGGCCGGGTGGCGGAACGCTCCAACGGACCGCTCCGTCGCGACGAAGCGCTCTGGCAAAGCCGGCTGAGCGGCGCGCCCATCGCCGAACACGTCAAAGGACGCGACATGCGGGATCCGGCAGCATGGCGAGCACGACGTCTCGGCAAAATGCACGTCTTGGTCCACGACCACGGCGGCGTCGCCGGCTACCTGCTCGCCCGCTACGGCCGGGGCCCGGCGGACGAGCGTGCGCTTCACGTGCTCGAGCTGATCGCGGAGCGCAACGATGCGTACGCCGAGCTGCTGGGCTGGCTCGCCAACCAACGCGACCAGTGGCCGGTCATCCTCTACGACGCTCGCCCCGCGGAACGGTTCGAGCACCGCCTGACCCAGCCGCGATCGCCCGGCAAACGGAACCGGCGCAGACTTTGGCTTCCCACCGGTCATGTCCTGCTCGGGCCCATGCTCCGCATCATCGACATCGAAGGTGCGTTCGCTGGGCGTCGCTGGTGGGGCGCGCCCCCGGATACGCCGGACGACGGCCAGGGCCGGTGCGCTGTGCGCATCGAAGTGGACGACCCGGAGCTGCCCGAGAACCAGGGCCCCTGGGAAATCGAGCTGAAGGGCCAGGAGATGGAGATGCGGCCGGCGACCGGCGGCCCCGTGGACGCCTCGGTTGCGTTGGACGCCGCTACCCTGGCGCAGGTCTACGCGGGAGAGTTGTCACTGAGCGAGGCCCGGGAGCTCGGGGGCGCCCGCATCGACGGAGACGCCGCCCTGTTGGACCGCATGTTCGCCACGTTCGAGAAGCCGTGGATTCTGGACGAGTTCTGAGGAAGAGGGGCGGTTCCGGCGGCGCGCCGTGCTTCAGGCGCGCTCTTTCACGGCCTCTTCCAGGGCGTTCCAGCCCAGCAGCGCGCACTTCACGCGGGCGGGGAACCGGCTGACGCCGGCGAGCGCGCGGGCATCCCGCAGGCCCTTGTCGCGTGCGGCGTCCTCATCGCCGTGCATCATCTCCTTGAAGCGCTCGTCGAGGGCCAGTGCCTCGTCGATGGTCTTGCCCTTGAGGATCTCCGTCATCATGGAGATGGACGCCTGCGAGATGGAGCAGCCGGTGCCCACGAACCGGACATCCGTGATGGTGTCGCCGTCGAGCTGGAGGTACAGGTGCACTTCGTCCCCGCAGACGGGGTTGTTCATGTGCACATCGGCGGTGGCGTGGTCCAGCGAGCCCTTGTTCCGGGGCCGCTTGTAGTGCTCCAGGATCAGCTCCTGGAAGAGCCCGCCGAGATCGGGAGTGGAACGGTCTATCGTCATCTGGCCACCGGGATCGGGTCCGGGTTCAGGCGAAGATCTTGCGAGCGCGCTCGAGCGCGTCCGCCAGTCGATCGAGCTCGTCGACCGTATTGTACAGGTAGCAGGACGCGCGCGTGGTCGCCGGCACGCCGAGCCGCCGCATCAGCGGCTGGGTGCAGTGGTGCCCGGCGCGCACGGCGACGCCCTCCGCGTCCAGGATCGTGGCCACGTCGTGTGGATGGACGCCTTCGAGCTCGAAGGAGAACACCGCCGTCCGGTCCTCGGAGCTCGTCGGGCCGAACAGCCGGACGCCGGGCGCTGCTGCGAGCTGCTCCAGGCCATGCTCGATCAGGTCGTGCTCGTGCGCCTCGATCGCGGCCCGGCCGACGTCGTCCAGGAAACGGACAGCGGCAGCCATGCCCACCGCGCCGGCCACGTTGGGCGTGCCGGCCTCGAACTTGTGAGGCACATCGGCCCAGGTGGCGTGCTCTAGGTCGACGGTGTTGATCATCTCGCCACCGCCCTGGTACGGCGGCATCTCCTCCAGCAGCTCGCGACGTGCCCAGAGCGCGCCGATGCCCATCGGCCCGCACATCTTGTGGCCCGAAATGGCGTAGAAGTCGCAGCCCATCGCCTGCACGTCCACGGGCAGGTGCGGTGCGCCCTGCGCTCCGTCCACCAGCACGCGGGCGCCCGCCGCGTGGGCACGTTCCACGATGTCCGCCACCGGATTGACGGTGCCCAGCGCGTTGGACACGTGGCCCACCGCGACCAGCCGCGTGCGTGGCGTGAGCAGCTCGTCCAGCTGGTCGAGGCGCAGGCGACCTTCGTCGTCGATGTCCACGTAGCGCAGCTTGGCGCCCACACGACCGGCCAGCAGCTGCCATGGGATGATGTTGGAATGGTGCTCCAGCATGGTAAGGACGATCTCGTCGCCCTGTCCCACGTGCACGGGGCCCCACGTGCTCGCCACCAGGTTGATGGCCTCGGTCGTGCCACGGACCCAGACCACCTCTTCCGCCTCGCCGGCGTTCAACGATGCGGCTACGACCCGACGCGCATCCTCGAAGGCTTCCGTCGCGCGCCGCGACAGCTCGTAGATGCCGCGGTGCACGTTGGCATTGTCCTCCCGGTAGAACGCGGAAACCGCATCGATGACCGAAGTCGGCCGCTGCGCCGTCGCCGCGCTGTCCAGGTAGACCATGCGGTGGCCGTTCACATCCTGGTCCAGGACCGGGAACTGGCTGCGCAGAGTGTCCACGTCCAACGCTCCCGCGCCGGACTGCTGACCGGACTGCTTCGGAGTCGTGATGACTTCACTCATGATCCCACGGTCTCCACGCCGCATCGGCGCATCAAGAGACGTCGACGAAGACCTCGTCCCCGTCCAGCTTCACGGGATACGTCTTCACCGGCCGGATCGCCGGCAACGCCAGCGCTCGGCCCGTCGCCAGATCGAAGCGAGCTCCGTGCCACGCACATTCGATCTGGCCATCCTGGATCTCGCCCTCCGAAAGAGGGAAGTCCTCGTGCGAACAGTTGTTGCGAAGAGCGTACAGCGCTCCGTCTTCCGTCACCGCCAAGCAGATCCCCACATCGCCGGCCTGCGCCTCGAACGGCTTGCCCGGCTCGAGGTCTGAGACCGCCGCGACGCGAACCCAGTTCGGCATCTATCGATTTCGTGGTCGTGGTCGTCTTCGTCTTCGTTCAACCGTTCGATACTCGTCCCAACAACGAGCCGGGCCACCACATGTCTGCGGCGCCCGGCCTGAACATACCGGCCTCCGCCGGCTTGCCACCACCCCGCCCGCGCCGGCCAGGGTGCGATCGCCCCCGCCCGCGCCCCCGCCTGCCTCTTCAGTGGATCCGGCCCTCGATCTCCGTGCGCAGCTCCTCCACTACGCCCGGCAGCGGCAGCCGGTCCAGCACGTCGTTGAAGAAGCCGAAGATGACCAGGCGCTCCGCGTCGCGTCGCGACATGCCGCGGCTCATGAGGTAGAACACCTCTTCGTCGTCCAGCTGTCCGACGGTGGCGCCGTGGGAGCATTTCACGTCGTCGGCCTGGATCTCCAGGTTCGGCAGCGACTCGGCGCCGGCTTCCGTGGAGAGCAGCAGGTTCCGGTTGGTCTGGTAGGCGTCGGTGCGCTGCGCGCCCGGGAACACCTTGATGATGCCGCGGAACACGGAATGTGCGCGGTCGTACAGGGCGCCCTTGTACAGCAGGTCGCTGGTGGCGTGGTCCGCCACGTGGTCCTGCCGTGTGTTGTGGTCGAAGTGCTGGTCGCCCTGGCCGAAGCACAAGCCCAGCATGTCGCTGCGGGAGCCGGCCCCTTCCAGACGCGCCGCCAGGTCCACGCGCGCCACGCTGGCGCCGAGGTTCACCACCAGCGAGTCCAGGTTGGATCCACGCTCGGCGAACGTGCGCTGCACCGACAGGTGGCGCACGCCCCGGCCCCATAGCTGGAGCGACACGTATTGCACATCGGCGTCGTCCGCGGCGAACACTTCGACGCCGCCAATGGAGACCGCCGGCTCGTCGAAGTCCGGCGAGGCGAATTCGTCCACGTAGGCCAGATGGCTGCCCTCGTCCGCAATGACCAGCGTGCGCGGGAACACCGCGATGCCCGGCTTGCTGATCCAGCGGGCCACGCGGATGGGCTTCTCGATACGCACACCCCGCGGCACGTAGACGAACACGCCGCCCGTCCACAACGCCGCGCTCAGCGCCGCGAACTTGCCCGCCTCGGGCGGCAGCGCCTTCGTCGCCAGGTGCTCCTTCACCAGCTCCGGGTGCTCGCGCGCCGCCGTGGCCAGGTCCATCAGGATGACGCCGCGCTCGCGCAGCTCATCGTCCAGCTGGACATCCACCACGGACGCGTCCACTTCGAGCACCGTGCCCGCGGCATCCTTGCCCTCCAGCAGTGCGCGTGCTGCCGCCGGCACCGTGTCCACCGGCTCCGCCATGCGCACATGGTCCAGCGCCAGTTTCGAGATGTCGGTATAGCGCCACTCCTCCAGCTTGCGGGTGGGCAATGGCGTCTTCTCGTACACCTTCCAGGCGTTCAACCGCAGCCCGCGCAGCCATGTCTCGTCCTGCGAGCCGACTCGCTCCACGGCGGTGCGGTTGATGTGCTCCGTCACCCCCTCGGGCGTGGCGACCGCCGCATCGTTGGACGGCTGCTGCTTCTTCTTCGCCTTGGAAAGATCGATTCTGGGTGCGCCACTCACGTCAGCCAACGCTCCCCTCCATTTCGAGCTCGACGAGCCGGTTCAACTCCACCGCATACTCCAGCGGCAGCTCCTTGGAGATGGGCTCGATGAAGCCGCGCACGATCATCGCGCTGGCCTCGTCCGCCGACATGCCCCGGCTCATGAGATAGAACAGCTGCTCCTCGCCGATCTTCGACACGCTCGCTTCATGGCCCACGCTGGCCGTGTTGTCATCGATCTCGATGTACGGGAACGTGTCCGTGCGCGACGTCTCGTTCAGCAGCAGCGCGTCGCACTCCACGTTCGACTTCGCCCGCGTGGCCCCATCGTAGACCTTCGCCAGACCCCGGTAGCTCGACCGGCCGGTGCCCTTCGAGATGGACTTGGAGATGATCTGCGACGTGGTGTTCGGCGCAGCGTGCACCACCTTGCCGCCGGTGTCCTGATGCTGACCGTCGCCTGCGTACGCGATGGACAGGATCGACCCGTGCGCACCCTCGCCCACCAGATAGCACGACGGGTACTTCATCGTCACCTTCGAGCCCAGGTTGCCGTCGATCCACTCCATGGTGGCGTGCTGGTGCACCATCGCCCGCTGCGTCACCAGGTTGTACATGTTGTTCGACCAGTTCTGGATCGTCACATACCGGAACCGGGCGTTGTCCTTCACGATGATCTCGATGACGCCCGAGTGGAACGAGTCCGTGGAGTAGATCGGCGCCGTGCACCCCTCGATGTACTGCGCGTCCGCACCCTCCTCGACGATGATCAGCGTCCGCTCGAACTGGCCCATCTGCTCCTGGTTCACCCGGAAGTACGCCTGCAGCGGCGTGTCGATCTTCACGCCCTTCGGGATGTACACGAACGAGCCGCCCGACCAGACCGCCGAGTTCAACGCCGCGAACTTGTTGTCCGCAGGCGGAATCACCGTCGAGAAATGCTCACGGAACATATCCGGGTACAGACGCAGGCCATCCTCGATGGACTCGAAGATGATGCCCATGTCCTCCCACTCCTTTTTCAGCGAGTGGTAGACCATCTCGGACTCGTACTGCGCGCCCACGCCCGCGAGCACCTTCTGCTCCGCCTCCGGGATGCCCAGACGCTCGAACGTGCGCTTGATGTTCTCCGGAACGTCGTTCCAGGAGCGCCCGATCTTCTCCTGTGGACGGATGTAGAAGTAGATCTGGTCCATGGTCTCTTCCAGACCACGCAGATCCGCGCCCCAGGTCGGCATGGGCTTCCGGTTGTAGACCTCCAGCGCCTTCAGCCGGAAATCCAGCATCCACTCCGGTTCGCCCTTGTTCGCCGAAATCTGCCGCACCACCGCTTCGTTCAGGCCACGCTGTGCCTGGAAGAACGGCTTCTCTTCGTCGATGAAATGGTATTTGTACTCGTCCAACCCGAGGTTGGACACGGTTTCGTCATACGGCATGCGGCGCCCTCCGAGATTCGGGGCTCAGTTTGCCTTCCAGCGACGCGGTGGGCCGGCACCGCCGGTCCACCGGTTTGATTCCCCGACGGGGAACTGGCGCGGAGGAGCAGAAGCTGCGACTTGTCCTCACCTCTGCTCCCCCGCGCCTTGGCATAGTCGGGGAGTCCTCCACAGAACTACGCGGCCGACGCAGGCTCAGGCTCGCCCCGCCATTCCTCATAGCCCTGCTCCTCCAGCCGCAGTGCAACCTCCGCGCCGCCGGATTCCACGATCCGGCCGGCCACCATCACGTGCACGACGTCCGGCTTGATATAGTTCAACAAACGCTGGTAATGCGTGATCAACAACACCGACATCCCCTCGTGCTCCCCGTGAACCTTGTTCACCCCGTTCGCCACCACCTTCAACGCGTCGATGTCCAGACCGGAATCCGTCTCGTCCATCACCGCCAACGTCGGCTCCAGCATGGCCAGCTGCAGGATCTCGTTCCGCTTCTTCTCCCCGCCGCTGAAGCCCGCATTCACACTCCGTGACGCGAACGCCGGGTCCATCTCCAGCAACCGCATCCGATCCGTCAGCTGCTCCTGGAAATCGAATACGTCCACTTCCTCGCCCGTCTTCGCCTGCAACGCCGTGCGCAGGAAATTCGCGATCGATACGCCCGGGATCTCCACCGGATACTGGAACGCCAGGAAGATTCCCGCCTGCGCCCGCTCGTCCACCTCCAGCGACAACAGGTCCTGTCCCCGATACTCAACCTCGCCCGCCGTTACTTCGTATGCGGGGTGCCCCGCCAGCACCTTCGCCAACGTGCTCTTGCCCGAACCGTTCGGGCCCATGATCGCGTGAACCTCCCCTTCCGGGATCTCCAGGTCCACGCCCTTCAATATCTCTCGACCTTCACCCTCATCCTGCGCTACCCGTGCGCACAAGCCGGTGATCTTCAGGATCGGATCGCTCATCCGCTATGCCCCTCTCGCTTACGCCGTCGTACTCGTTCGGGACGGGCCCCGCGGGCCCGCGGGGTTAAAACAAGAATGATTCTCCGTTTCAACTACGGAAACCTAGCGCGCGCACGGGGTGGTGTCAAGATGCGATGGCGCCGCGGCGGGAACGGCCGCGCCGTTGCAGGTGGATCGCGCACCCACGGCGAGGGCCCTGGCGGCAGCCTGACGGGGTCGGGAACGGATCGTGCCGGGATTGCGCATCGTCGGCGGGCGAGTGTGCCTGCGGGAGACAAGAGCACATCGGAGTGTTGATCCATGAACCGGGTGAGGGCTGTAACGCTGGCGTTGTTCCTGGCGGTGCCGTCGGGGCTGTTGGCGCAATCTGCAGACAGCGGAGCCAGGCTGCTGCAGCCGCAGGACGCGGCGTTGCTGGGTGGCTTCGTGGTGGGCGGCGCAGTGCTGTACCATTA
>JARRJS010000010.1:0-52830 GCA_037388885.1 Gemmatimonadota bacterium | reverse complement strand
CCGACGTGACCGTCGCGGAGACGGTCGCCTGCGCCCCGGCCGCCACCGTCACACTGTCCGGCAACGCCGGGTCCGTCGTCACCGTGACGCTGTCCGGCGGCACCAGTCCCACCGTGTAGTCCCCCGGCGTCACATCAGAGAACATGGCCGTGAACACACCGGAGCTGTCCGGACCCGTCAACGCCATGAGATCGCCGGTCGTGCCGGAATCGGCGGCCACATCCTTCAGCTCCGCCTGGAAATCGGCCAGCGTAACCTGCTGCCCGTTCACCGTGGGCAGGGTCACGGAATCCGCCAGCTCGAAGCTCGCCTGCACCGAGCCGGTCGTGGGCGCGGGCGGCGCCGTGTTGATGGTGCCCTTGAGCGACGGATGCATGATCCACTTGCCCGACTTGCCCGCCTGGTGACCGAATGAATCGGCGACGTTGAAGTCGACCAGCACGATGTTCTCATCGCCGTTCACCGTCAGCCCGCCCGGCATGGTGACCTTGATGCCGGACTGGGCACAGCTCGGGCACTTGAGGGTGCCGGTCGCCTGGAGAGAATCCGGCAACGCATACCCGGGCGTGGCGTAAACACTGCTGGTGCCGTCCCCGTTGTCCACCACCACGTACCCTCCATCGACAACGAACCGGAGCTGCGAGTACGTGCCCGACGGCACCGTCTCACCCTGCACGAGGTCCACGACGCTGTCCGACAGGGTCAACAGGTTCGTCGTGACCGGCGCGCTCAACAGGTGTACCCGCCCGCCTGTCGAGTCGGACGTCGTCGAGTCCGACGCCATGGAGTCCGACGCCATGGAGTCCGCTTTTGCCGAGCTCTGCAAATAGATGTCTGAGATCGTGACCACCGCCGCCTGGAAATCGCCCGGCGCGTCGGTGAGCTGGATGGACACCGTTCCGTCGGGGTTGGGCGTCGCGATCGTGTCGCTGCAGCCAGCCAGCGGCAACGCCGCCACGGCCAACGCCAGCCCCAGTTTGGACATTGCGCTCCTCATGTCGCCTCCTGCCGAGATTCTCTCATGTACCCACGCGAAGTAAACGAAGCTCGCGCTTGGAGGCGCGAGCTTCATTGCTCAATAGGGATGACGATGCCAACCGCCACTGCGTCACATCGGGCGCTCCCGGGTCCGTCAACCGCCGGTCTTCGTGGCCGACGTGACGGTCGCGGAAACGGCCGCCTGCTGATCCGAGCTGACCGTGACCGGGGCGGGTAGCACCGGATCCGTCGTGACGTCCACGCTGTCCGGCGGCACCAGCCCCACCGTATAGTCGCCCGGCACAACGAATGTGAAGGTGGCCGTGTACACGCCGTTGCTGTCCGGATCGGCCAATGCGACGCGTTCGCCCGACACCGCCGCATCCGCATTCGCACCCTTCAACTCCGCCTGGAAATCGCCCAGCGTAACGGGTTGCCCGTTGACCATGGGCAGGGTCACGCTGTCTGCCAGCTGGACCTTCGCCTGCACCGAGGACGTCAGCTGCACCCTCGTCGCCTTCAGCGCCGGATGCATGACCCACGCGCCGGACAGCCCCGCCTCGTGGCCGTAGGACTCGGAGACATCGAAGTCCACCAGTACGACGTTCTGATCACCGTTCACCGTCAAACCACCCGGCAGACTCACCTTGATGCCCGTCTGCGCGCAGCTCGGGCACTGGAGCGTGCCGGTGGCCTGGAGCGTATCCGGCAGCGGGTAACCCGCCGTAGCGTAGACGGAACTGGTGCCGTCGCCGTTGTCCACCACAATGTAGCCGCCGTCCACCACGAACCGGAGCTGCCCGTAGGTACCCGACGGCACCGTCGCGCCCTGGACCAGGTCGGCCACGCTGTCGGACAGCGTGAGCAGATTCGTCGTCATGGTGTCCTGCAACAGGTGCACGCGGCCGCTCGCAGAGTCCTCGGTCGCGGAGCCCTGTAGATAGACATCGGAAATCGTGACCACGGCCGCCTGCAGGTCGCCCGGCGCGTCCGTCAATTGGATCGACACGGACCCATTGGCCGGCAGTGATGTTCCAGTGTCGCACGCCGCCAGCGGCAGCGCCAGCACCGTCAACGTCGCCAACAGTCTGAACCAGCCATTCCTCATAGGACCTCCCAACCAGATTCTTTTCTTCCGGTCACCACGAACGAGGCCCGCCCCTGCTGGCGCGAGCCGGGCTTTTCACACTCCAGACGGACCAGACGGCCGGGACGTCACACGAGTCTGGTGCGGCCGTGCGTTGAACCCGCCCAGACGTTGCCAACCGAGGCACGGCCGTGCAGCTTCGGCGTACCATCCCCCGAACGCGACGATGCATGCGAATTTCGCTCTTCATGCCCTGCTTCAATGATACGCTGTTCCCCCAGACGGGGATGGCCACCGTGCGCCTGCTCGAGCGTCTCGGGCATGTCGTCGAGTTCCCTCGCGCCCAGACGTGCTGCGGCCAGATCCATTACAACACCGGCTACCAGGACGAGGCCCTGGCCCTGATGCGCCACTTCGTCGACGTGTTCGAGGATGCCGACGTGGTCGTGGCACCGTCGGCGTCCTGCGTCGCCACGGTGCGGGATGCCTACCCGGACATGGCAGCGGCCGCCGGCGAACCGACTCTCGAGACCCGCGTCGCCCATCTCGCGCCGCGTGTCTTCGAGCTCACCGAGTTCCTGGTCCAGCGACTCGGCGTCGACGACGTCGGCGCCCGCTTCCCTCACCGGGTCACCTACCACCCGACCTGCCACAGCCTTCGACACCTGCGCCTGGACGACGCTCCGGTCCGCCTGCTGCGCAGCGTCGACGGACTGGAGCTGGCCGAGCTGCCCCACGCCGACGAATGCTGCGGCTTCGGCGGCACGTTCGCCGTCAAGAACGCCGACACATCCGCCGCCATGCTGGACGACAAGCTGGCCCACGTCGCGGAGACCCGCGCCCGGTTCGTCACCGCCGTCGACAACTCCTGCCTCCTCCAGATCGGCGGCGGCCTGCGCCGACGCGGCCTGTCCACCCGCGCCATCCACATCGCCGAGATCCTGGCCACCACGCCATGACCGACTTCGGGGACGCATTCCCGCGGCGGGCCCCCGCCGGCCTCCAGAATCGCCAGCTGCGCGCCAACCTGCGCAAAGCCACTACGACCATCCGTGGCAAGCGGGCCCAGCAGGCTTCGGAAACGCCGGACTGGGAAGCGCTTCGTGCCGCGGCCGGCGCCCTGAGGGAACGCGCCGTCCGCCAGCTGGACCGCTGGCTGCCCGAGCTGGAAACCGCCGTGCGAAGGGCGGGCGGACACGTCCATTGGGCCCGGGACGCCCAGGACGCCAACCGCATCATTACCGGTATCGTGCGCGCGCACGGCGCCCGCGACGTCGTCAAGGTCAAGTCCAACACCACCGACGAGATCGGCCTCAACGCGGCCCTCGCCGCCGCCGGCATCAACGCCATCGAGACCGACCTCGCCGAACTCATCATCCAGCTCGCCGGCGAGACATCCTCCCACATCCTCGTCCCCGCCATCCACAAGAACCGCACCGAGATCCGCGACCTGTTCCGCCAGACCATCGGGCCACCCGACCTGTCCGACGAGCCGGCCGAGCTGGCCGAAGCCGCCCGCCTCCACCTGCGACGAGCGTTCCTGTCCGCACGCGTCGGTATCAGCGGCGCCAATTTCGCCGTGGCCGAGACCGGCACCGTCGGCGTGGTGGAATCCGAAGGCAACGGCCGCATGTGCACAACATTGCCCGACGTGCTCATCTCGGTCGTGGGCATCGAGAAGGTGGTGCCGGAGTGGCGCGATCTGGCGGTGTTGCTGCAGCTGCTGCCTCGCTCGGCGACGGGCGAGCGCATGAACCCGTACAACTCGTTGTGGACGGGGGTCAGTCCGGGGGACGGCCCGCAGGCGTTTCACCTGGTGCTGCTGGACAACGGGCGCACCCGCGTGCTGGCCGGCGGCGTGGGGCGCCAGGCGCTTCGCTGCATCCGCTGCAGTGCGTGCCTGAACGTGTGTCCGGTGTACGAGCGCGTGGGCGGGCACGCATACGGATCGGTGTACCAGGGCCCCATCGGCGCCATCCTGGGCCCGCAGCTGCTGGGACCGGGCCAGGCCGACTCCCTGCCGTTCGCGTCGACCCTGTGCGGCGCGTGCCGGGACGTGTGCCCGGTGCAGATCGACATCCCCCGGGTGCTGGTGCATCTGCGGGCGCAGGCCGTCCGTACGCTCCGGCGGGAGGCCCCGGCGCGCAAGCGCTGGTCCGTGGAGCCGCTGGTCATGCGGCTTCTGGGTTGGCTTCTGGCGACGCCGCGGCGCTACGAACGCGCACAACGTGCAGTGCGCGTGCTGCAGTGGCCGTTCCGGCGCGGCGGTGTCATCCGCAAGCTGCCGGGCTGGGCCGGGCGCTGGACGGCCAGCCGCGATCTGCCCGCCGCGCCACCGAAGACGTTCCGGGACCTCTTCCAGGCGGGTCACGCGGCTTCACCGGGCACGCGCGAGGTCCGGCGGGCGTCTGAGGTCGGGCGTTCCTCGCGCCCCGCGGAAGGCGTCCCCGCGGGGAACCGCGTCGGCCACGAAGGCGGCGGCGCTGAGGCCGGGGGCCACGAGGGCGGCGGCCATGAGGGCGGCGGCGATGAGGGCGTTGGCCCGGAGGAACGGGTGCGACGGGCTGTGCTGGCGCGAATCCGGGCGGCGCGGACGGGGGAGCCGGCGGTACGAGTGCCCCGGGAGTACCGCGTCGCGGAGGACGCGACGCCGGAAGCATTGACGGCCCGGTTCGTCGAGCGCATGGGAGAGCATCGGGCCCGCATCCGCCGTATTCCGGCCCGGGAGCTGGCGGACGCCATCCGGGATGCGTGCCGGGCGCAGGGCGTGCGGACGCTGGCCGTGCCGGCGGACCTGCCCTGGGAGTGGGTCCGCGAGGCCGAGGAAGACGGCGTGCGCATACTACAGGACGGCGAGCCGGGTCCCACGCACCTGGACGACGGGCCCGGAGTCCGCGGGCCCGGAGCCGGCGTGCCCGGCCCGGCCCGGTCGGGCGATGGTCGGCTGTCCGTGGAAGCCCTGGACGCCGTGGACGGTGTCGTCACGGCGTGTGCGTTGGCCGTGGCCGACACGGGCACGCTGGTGCTGGACAGCGGTCCGGCTCAGGGCAGGCGTGCCCTGACGCTGGTCCCGGACTATCACCTGTGCGTGGTGCGCGCCTCTCTGATCCGGGGCCTGCTTCCGGAGGCGTTCGATGAGTTGCGCGAGCGCGTCCACGCCGAGCATCGTCCCATCACGCTGGTATCGGGCCCGTCCGCCACGTCAGACATCGAGCTGAACCGCGTCGAAGGGGTGCACGGCCCCCGGACGCTGGACGTCCTCGTCGTCGAATAGACGGGGTCAGATGGCGCGCCGGGATCGGCGTACGGCTCGTGCCAGGCGAGCGTGCAGCTTCCGGTAGGACGGCGGCGGCGTGGTGCGTACGGGCACGCCGTCGATGAAGAGGCTGTCGATCTGGCCCCAGTCCTGGACGGTGGCCGGGTCGGCGGTATCCACGCACTCGAACACGACCTCATCCCCGAAGTCCTCGGCGGCACGGCGGGCCCGTTCGAACACGATGTTGTGGAGAGGGCACCACCCGTTGCGGAACGCCGTAACCCGGACGCGGCCGTGACCGTCCCCGGGTGGCGTGGGGTCGCCTCCGCGGATCCACCGGGGCGGCTCGGAATCGTCGGCAAACGGCTTCCACAGCAGCATGCGCGGACCGAGCGTGTCGGCCTGCCTGTAGCCGCGGCGGCGGAACCAGGACGCGCGCAGGCCGGACCGGCGGGCCATGCCCCACGCGGCGAGGCCGCGGGCGCCGCGCTCGCGGGCATCGGCTTCGGCGGCGGCGAGGAGGGCGCTGCCTACGCCGTGCCGAGGGCGTGCGTCGGCGTCCGGCGGCAGCACGCGCAGGCAGAGCACGAAGTAGAGGTCGTGGCCGTCGATGAAGGCCTGTTCGGCGGGCATGTACTTCGCGGGCCAGCTTGACGCGCAGGCCGCGGTCCCGGAGAGAATCGTACCACCGGGCCTTGTGCACTTCGGCGTCCGCCATCTCCTCCGAGCCGTGCTCCAGGCAGCGGAAGTAGAGCGGTCGGAGCGTGTCGTCGAGCTCGATCACCCTCATGGTTCGCCCGCGGTTCAGTGGTCGGCCACGCGGTGCACCAGCACGGGCACGGCGGAGGTATGCACCACGTCCCGGGTCACGCTACCCAGGAGCATGTCGCGAAGGCCGCCGTGGCCGTGAGTGCCCATGGCGATCAGGTCCACGCCCTCGTCGTCGGCCGCGCGCTGGATCAGATCGGCCGGGCGCCCGTGCACCACGATGCGCGTCTCGATGTCCGACGTACGCTCTGCCAGCCGTTGTTCCACGGCATCCATGTACGCGCGGGCCCTCTCACGCCGGCTCTCCGACTCCTCCCGCTGCATGAGCGCGGCATGGGGCAGGTACGCGGAGGCAAGCAGCGGCGGCGGCGGCACGACACGAAGCAGGATGAAGCGGGCGTCGTCGGCATCGACCAGCGTGAGGGCGTCCTCCAGCACGGCCTCGGCGTCCTGCGAGCCGTCCAGCGTGACCAGCACGGTCCTGAACGGAGGGGCAGGGTCGACGACATCGGCTTCGGTGGACTCGGGGTCCGGCCGGACCAGGAGCAGCGGGATGGTCAGCTTGTGCAGCAGTGCCTCCGCCACACTGGGCAGCCAGAGGCGTTCCAGCCCGGCGCGGCCGTGGGTGGACAGCACGGCGCGGTCGATCCCGTGTGCCCGGACGTGGTCTACCAGCGCGTCCACGACTCCTCCCTCGAGGAGCACCGGCTCGTGGACGCTCACGTCGGTGGAAGCGAGCCGTTCCGCCACCGATTCGAGGTAGGCCGTTTCCCGCTCGCGCAGCTTCACCTCGAGGTTTTCCGAGTCGATGGTCGCCGTCCACTCGCCGACTTCGTGGAACGGTGGTTCGGCGTGAACCATCACGGGGTGCAGCGGCGAACGGGTCTGATGTGCCAGGCCGAGGGCGAACGGCAGGGCCTGTTCGGCGAAGACCGAACCATCGAGTGGCACAAGAATCGCACTGGTCACGGCGTCACCTCCGGATATGCGTTGGCTCCGACCACGCCGCATCTCATCAAGGTAAAGCTCATCGCCATCCGGGGACAGCAAATCTGCCGGACCGCCGACCGCGGACCGGTCCTTCCCTCGAGGATGCCATGAAGCGAAGTGGGGCAGCTTCCGTGCCGGATCCCACTCCGACACGGGAGATGTGGACGAGCCGGATCGGCCTGATTCTGGCCATGGCGGGCAATGCGGTGGGGCTGGGCAACTTCCTCCGGTTCCCGAGACAAGCGGCAGTCAACGGCGGTGGTGCGTTCATGATCACGTACTTTATCGCACTGCTGCTGCTGGGGATCCCCCTCATGTGGATCGAGTGGGGGCTGGGGCGCCACGGCGGTCGGGTGGGCAAGGGTCACATCCCGGGCATGTTCGCGTCCATCTGGAAGCATCCTCTTGCGAAGTACGTGGGCGTGCTCGGGCTCGTGGTCCCGCTGGCCGTGCTGACGTACTACACCTACATCGAGAGCTGGACGCTGGCGTTCACGCTGTTCAGCGTCACCAAAGGCTACTGGGGCCGCATCACCGAACCGGCCATGGTGGGCTATCTCCAGGCGTTCCAGGGCATCGGCACTGAACACCTGTTCGCGTGGTGGGTGCCGTACCTGTTCTTCGCCATCACGCTCAGCGTGAACATCTGGGTGGTGTCCCGCGCGTGAACATCTGGGTGGTGTCCCGCGGCATCTCCCGGGGCATCGAGAAGCTGGCGCGCATCGGCATGCCGATCCTGTTCCTGTTCGCGGCCGTGCTTGCCGTGGTCGTGCTGACCCAGCACGGGGTGCCCGGCGGCGGCTCGCCGGCAAAGGGTCTCGAGTTCATTTACGGGCCCGACTTCCACCAGCTGACGCACGCCTCGGTCTGGCTGGCGTCGGCCGGGCAGATCTTCTTCACCCTGTCCGTAGGCATGGGCACGCTGCAGGCGTACGCGTCGTACCTGTCGGAAAAGGACGACATCGCGCTGTCGGGTCTGGCCACGGCGGCCACGAACGAGACTGCGGAAGTGGTGCTGGGCGGCACCATCGCCATCCCGGCGGCCGTAACGTTCTTCGGGGTGAGCGGCGCCATGGCCATCGCCCGGTCAGGGTCCTTCAACCTGGGCTTCGCCACCATGCCGGTGATCTTCCAGAAGATGCCCCTGGGCCACCTGCTTGGCTTCATGTGGTTCGGCCTGCTGTTCTTCGCGGGCATCACCTCGTCGGTGGCCATGGCGACGCCGATCATGGCGTTCTTCAGGGAAGAGTTCAACATGAAGCGGGAGCGCGTGGCGGCGGTTCTGGGCGGCGTCGTGTTCCTGCTGGGCCTGATGCACGTAGCCTGGCTGGGCCACGGTTTCCTGGACGAGTGGGACTACTGGGCGGGCACGTTCGGGCTGGTCGTGTTCTCCGTCGCCGAAGTGGTGATCTTCGTGTGGGTCTTCGGGCCGAAGAACGCATGGCGCTCCATCCACATGGGCGCCGAGATCCGGATCCCGGAAATCTTCCGCTGGATCATGACCATCGCGACGCCTCTGTACCTGCTCATCATCCTCGGCTGGTGGAGCGTGACGGACGCCATTCCCATCCTCGAGATGAAGAAGGCTGCGGGCGGCGGCTTGCCGCCGACGGGTTCCCATGGCTACATCTTGGCCTCGCGGTTGATCCTGGTCGGGCTGGCCGTAGGCTTCATTTTGCTCGTGCGAGCAGCATGGAAGCGCAACGGTTATGATGACCGTCGCGGCTTCGATGCGCCGACGCCGGACCCAGGGCCGGACAGTCCCATTTCGCAGGAGGCATGAGGATGACCTTCGGTGCAATCGCCTTCATGGCGGGCAGTTGGGCGGTGGTGCTCGGGCTGACGGGTTGGTCATACTATCGGATCCTGAAAGGCGGGCGCGGGCTGGACGGTTCCCGATGAAGGGACTTTTCCGCCGCAAGACCATCGCGAGCTACGAACAGGGGGCGCTGGACACCTCCTTGCGCCGCACGCTGGGCGTCTGGCAGCTCACCGCCTTGGGCGTGGGCGCCATCATCGGCGCCGGCATCTTCTCGGCTGCCGGCACGGCCGTGGCGGGCGGCCCCAACCACCTCGGCGCCGGGCCGGCGCTGGTCATCTCGTACATCCTGGTGGCCACGGCGTGCGGCTTCGCCGCGCTGTGCTACGCCGAATTCGCGTCCATGATTCCCCAGGCGGGCAGCGCCTACACCTATGCGTACGCGGCGTTCGGCGAGCTGATCGCCTGGATCATCGGCTGGGACCTGATCATCGAATACGCGGTGGGCAACATCGCGGTGGCCGTGTCCTGGTCCGCCTACTTCAAGACGTTGGTGGAAGGCTTCGGCATCCACATCCCCGAGTGGCTCGCGACGGACTACCGCACGGCGTTCCAGGGGTTCGAGGCGGTGCGGGCGCAGGGCGCACAGGCCGCGGGTGTGGTGGCACAGAACGCGGCGGAGGCGTGGACCACGGCGCCTCACCTGTTCGGCCTTCCGATCATCTTCAATCTGCCGGCGGTGCTCATCGTGGCCGCCATCACCTGGATCCTGGTCATCGGCATCCGGGAGAGCGCGTGGGCCAACACGGCCATGGTGATCCTGAAGCTCTCCATCCTGGCCATCTTCATCGCCATCGGCGCGACCTGGGTGAAGCCGCAAAACTGGACGCCCTTCGCTCCGAACGGCTGGGCGGGCATCGCGACCGGCGCCGCGCTCATCTTCTTCGCCTACATCGGCTTCGACGCGGTGTCCACCGCAGCGGAGGAGGCGAAGACACCGCAGAAGGACCTGCCGCGCGCCATGATCTACTCGCTCATCATCACGTCCATCATCTACGTGGTGGTGACGGTGGTCATGACGGGCCTGACGCCCTGGACCAAGCTGGGCGTGGCCGACCCGCTGGCCAGCGCGTTCGTCGAGCGCGGGCACAACTGGGCCGCCGGCCTGATCTCCCTGGGCGCCGTGGTGTCCATGGCTTCCGTGCTCTTGGTGTTCCAGCTGGGCCAGCCGCGCATCTTCTTCTCCATGGCCCGCGATGGCCTGCTTCCACCCTGGGCCGCCAAGGTGCACCCCAAGTACCGCACGCCTCACGTCACCACCATCATGACGGGTGTGTTCGTGGCCTTCTTCGCCGCGTTCGCCAACATCAACGAGGTCATCGAGCTGACCAACATCGGCACGCTCTTCGCCTTCGTGCTGGTGTCCATCGGCGTGCTGGTGCTGCGCCTGCGGGAGCCTGAGCGCGAGCGGCCGTTCCGCGCGCCGGCCATCTGGATCGTGGCGCCCGCGGCCGTGCTGTCGTGCTTCTACCTGATGATCAACCTGCCCGGCGTGACCTGGCTGCGGTTCGTCGTCTGGCTCGCCCTGGGGTTGATGCTGTACGCCATGTACGGGCGGCGCCACAGCATATTGAGCGAAGCGGAGTGATCGACGACTGACCACGGGCGACCTATGACCGACGACCGACGACCTCACGCCGGCCCGCCGTCGGCCGGCGACGATGCGGCCTCTCCGGCACCCGAACGTTCCGAGCCCGGTTCGCCGGGCGCCGACGGAACACTCGATGCACGCCGCGGACCCAACGACGGTCGACGGTCGGCGGTCGTCGGTCGAACAGAACTGCCGCGGCGCCTTGGCGTCTTCAGCGCCGCGGCCGTCCTGGTCGGCTCGACGATCGGCAGCGGCATCTTCCGGGTGCCCAGCACGGTGGTGGCCGATGCCCACAGCCTGGGCATCATCGCACTGGTCTGGGTGGTGGGCGGCGTGGTGGCCCTGTTCGGCGCCCTGACCCTGGCGGAGCTCGCCGCGCTGTTCCCGCGGTCCGGCGGCATCTACGTCTACCTGCGCGAGGCCTACGGCCCGCTGCCCGCCTTCCTGTTCGGCTGGACGGAGCTGCTCATCATCCGGCCGTCGGCTCTGGGCGCCATCGCCATGATCTTCGCGGCGTACCTGGGCCAGTTCCTCAGCCTGGACCAGACCGGCGTGCGCGTGGCGGCTGCCATCGCCATCGTCGTTGTGGGGCTGGCGAACATCCGCTCGGTGCTGTGGGGCGCCGCCATCGAGAACACGACGACGGCGGCCAAGGTCGTCGCGCTGGCGGGTCTCGCGGTAGCCGCGTTCATTCTGGGCAATGGTCACGCCGGGGCCCTGGCCACACCGGGGACCAGCCTGGGCGTGGTCTCCTGGGGCGCCGTGGGCGTCACGCTCATCGCCGTCCTCTGGGCCTACGACGGCTGGGCCGACCTGACGTTCATGGCCGGCGAGGTACGGAATCCGGGCCGTACCCTGCCCCGGGCCCTCATCGGTGGCACCCTCATCGTCGTCGCGGTCTATCTGCTGGTGAACGCGGCGTACCTGTTCGTGCTGCCGCTGGATGCCGTGGCGAAGTCAACCCTCGTCGCCGCCGATGCCGCCACCGCAGTCATCGGCCGCGCAGGCGCCGCCGTGGTGGCCGCCCTCGTCATGCTGTCCACGTTCGGGTCCCTGAACGGGTCCATGATGACCGGGCCCCGTATCTTCTGGGCGATGGCCGACGACGACCTGTTCTTTCGGCCCATCGCCGCCGTGCACCGGCGCTTCGCCACGCCCTGGGTTGCCATCACCCTGGCCGCCGGGCTGGGCGTCGCCTACGTGTCCTTCAACACCTTCGAGCAGCTGGCCGACGCGTTTATTCTAGGGATCTGGCCGTTCTACGCCCTGGGCGTGCTGGCCGTCATCCGGCTGCGCCAGCGGCTACCGGACGCCGACCGGCCCTACCGCACACCCGGCTACCCCGTGGTCCCGCTGGTCTTCCTGCTGGCATCCCTCGGCCTGCTGGGCAACGCCCTCATCCAAGAGCCCGTCGCCACCGGCATAGGCTTCGCGGTCATTCTGGTGGGGATCCCCGTCTTTCTCGTCTGGCAACGTTTGAGGGCGTAAGCCAGGTCCGGCTCGCCTGGACAGTGACGGGGGGACGTCGCGTCAGCCTGGTTCGGGAGTCTGGATACCGCGTGGCGTAAGCCAGGTCCGGCTCGCCTGGACAGTGACGGGGAGAAGGGGAGACCGGGAGAGGGGCGCCATGCAGGTTCGGGATACTCTCCCCGTCCCCCTGTCTCCCCGGCGGCGTGGCGGTGGGCCGGGCGTTTCCCTGTCGGGGCGGCGGGGGCGGGCGGGGGTCTCCCCGTCGGGGCGGATGGGTGGGAGGGCGGCCTACCCCGCCAGCAGGCGGATCAGCCCGTACGCCACGCGCGTGTTTCTTTCGAGCAGAGTGTAGTCCAGGCGATCGGCGTCGTCGGTAGGTTGATGCTGGTCCGGGAACCAGCCGCAGTCCAGTGACAGCCACGGCACGCCGCGCAGGTGGAAGCTGTAGTGGTCGCCATCGCGCGGCGCTTCGCCGGCGGTGGGCACGAAGCGCACTTGCGCGTCGGGAACCAGATCACCGGCCTGACGTGCGACCCGCTCGAATTGCGGAGGCGCCTGGACGTTGCAGGAGCCGCCTTCCGCGACGCGACCCACCTGGTCCAGCTGGACATCCGCGACGATGCGGTGCAGCGGAACGACCGGGTGTTGCACGAAATAGAGCGATCCGTAATGGCCGATCTCTTCGGCCGTGAACAGCGCGATGATCACGGAGCGGGCCGGCGGATGCAGCGCCAGCGCCCGGGCGATCTCGAGCACGGCGGCGGTGCCGCTGGCGTCCTCGTTCGCGCCGTTGTAGACCACGCCGCCGCGCACGCCCAGGTGGTCCAGGTGGGCGCTCAGCACGACGTAGTCCTGGCGCAACTCGGGGTCCGAGCCGGGGATGAGTGCCAGCAGGTTCGCCGAGGCCGCCGGCTCGCGTCGCAGCTGCATCTCCATGGCCAGCTCAACGGTTTCCAGCACGAGGGTCTGGTAGGTGCCCTGTCGCGCGAACGGGTCGTAGCCGCGGCTCGTCACCAGGCGGTCCACGAGCGACGGGTGCGCCAGCAATCCGGGCATGGGCAGGTTGGCCGGCACTTCCATCCCGTAGGACTCCGCCGGCAGCAGGCTCGGCCGCTCACGCAGCACGCTGTCCCACCCTTCCAGCAGAACGGCATCCGGGATGACCAGCATGCCCACCGCGCCGCGCCGCAACAGCTCCGCCAGGGTGTGCCGGTCCGCTTCGTACCGGTTGGCGAACAGGGCCCGCACCTCGTCGGGTATCTCCGGGACCTGGCCGGGCTCCGGAAGCCCCGGGATGTACATGGCGATGCGCCCCCGCAGATCGAGGCCCTGGAAATCGTCCCAGCCCAGCTCGGGGGCATGGATGCCGAAGCCCACGAAAACGGGAGGTCCCGCGGACAACGCCGCGTTGTCCCGTCCCGGATACAGGACCTCGAACCCGTCGCCCGCCTCCATGGTCCTCTGCGACTGCCCCTCCCGCAGGCGCAGGGTGGCCCCGCGCTCGAGATTCACGCGCACCAGCGGCACCGGCTGGCGGTAGAACGGCTCGTCGTCGTAAAAAGGCAGCAGCCCGGCACCCCCCAGCACGCCCTCGGCGTAGCGCAGCGAGCGCGCGAAACCGGTGTCGGCCGGCGCCCGGCCCTGCATGCTGTCATCGGCAAGGGCGTAGACGTGCGCTTGCAGCGCGGCGTCGTCGATCGTGTCCATGCCGACAGGTGCAGCATCGCCGCTGCATGCCGCCGCCGACAGGGAGCAGAGAAGGACTGCGACGACGCGTCGATTGGGATCAGCCACGGTCACCTCGCTCCGGGGGGAGCCGCCTCATGCAAGATACCGCGCCCCCGGGTCGGCAGACAGGACCGGGTCGGCACTCAATCCAGCAGCAGGGACATGGAGCGCAGGTTGATGATCAGCGCACGGAACTGCCGCAGGACGTCCTGGCCGATGTTGCAGTACGCGTAGTTGTCGGCGCTGTCCCTGATGACCGTACGGTAGACGTCGACGTTTCGGAGCGTGACCGTGGTGTCGGCCAACGACAGCGTGGCGGTGGGCAGCCTGAAGACGGGGATCCGGCGTATGCCGCCGGCGCCACCGACCCTGGCCGTGTCCGCGATGCCCGCCGCCTCCACGGCGTCGGTGTACCGCCGATAGAACGGCTCGTAGAAGCTCGTCGTATTGGCACCGGTGTCGAACTGGCAGATGAAGACCGACCCGCGCCAGCGCACCGGCGTCAGCATGGAAAACTGCTCCAACGCCAGGTTGTGGACCGGGCGTTTGGGCACCGACGCAGGTACGGACACCGTGTCGCCCCGGATGCGCAGCTCGCCCATCGGCTCGATGAGCGGGAAGCCCAGGATCCCCGGGATGCGGAACCCGCCCCCCGGAATCCGGGTTCCGCCGGGCAACGTCAGCGCCTTGTCCGGCAGAACCAGAAACACGACGTTGGCGTACGCAAGTCCGCCGAGGCGGACGCTGTCCGCCACCGCCAGGTCCGCCGTCACCTTCACGTCAGTGGCCGTGCCCACTTCGACCCCCGCGGGCCGGATCCCGAGGCCCAGCGAGTCCGCCTCCGACCGCATCAGCACCGACAGGTTGGCACCCGTGTCCAGCAAATAGCTCCGGCGATGACCGTTCACGGTCACCGGCAGGTGCCCGCCCTCCAGCACGACGGTCGTCGCCACACGCCCGGTCAGCGCCTGCGGCGGCACATCGGCGAGGGCGGCGCCCAGCCGTCGCGCGTTCTCCAGGTCGGCGTGTTCCGCCGAGTCGGCGGGCGCCCACGGCGCCGCCAGGATCGCCGCCGCCACATCGCGCGCGGCACCGTACCGGTACAGGCGCATGTCGTTGGACAGCTCCAGCCGCCGGGCCTCCAGCCGCAGTGAATCCGGGACGTCGTGGCGCGCCAGGAGCGTGCCGATGGTCGCGTTCGACGAGTCCGGCCGGTTGAAGGCATGCTGCACGGCCGCGCGGGCCACGAGCGTCACCGGCGCTGTCGGCAGGGTGGCCAGACGTTCGCGTAGTGTGAAGTAGTCCCGGGCTCGATACAGCCGCATGAGCTCGGCCGAGGTGCGGTCATCCACAGACCGGCTGCAGCCGGCGGCGAGGCCCGCGCTGGCCAGGGCGACCACGAGGGCACATCGGCGAACGTATGCCATGACGGTCATGTCGATTCCGGGCGCCGCACGAACCGGCGCGTCCAGGCATCCACGCCGGCATCGACGAACAGGCCCGCCTCCAGGAAAAAAGCCTCCACACGGTCGGCCGGGAGGGAATGATCGCGAAACGAAAGCACACCGCCCGGTCGCAGCACGCGGTGCAGCTCGTGCAGCACGCGCGCCGGGTCGCCGACATCGTGCAGCGTGTCGTAGAGGAGCACCGTGTCCACGCTCGCATCCGGCAGCGGCACGGGCAAGCCGTCGGAAAGGAGCCCCTCGACATTGCGCACTCCCGCCCTTCGTGCCGCCTTCTCCACGTACCGGAGGGCCAGCGGGTGCAGGTCGAGGGCGAACACCTTTCCGGACGGTCCGACGCGCCGGGCAACGGGAATGGTATACCGGCCCGGACCGCACCCGAAATCGAGCACCACGGCACCCGCCGCGATTCCCGCCTCGGCCAGCACGCGTTCCGGCCGCCCGGATCGCGCCTTGAGACGAAACTCCAGTGCCATCAGGTGGAACAGCCAACCCGGCATGGGACGATCCGCCATGATCCCGCCTCCTTCCGGAAGACAAACGGGCTGCGCTACCAGCCTTCCTCCGCCGTGCCGTCCTGCCCGATGTGGTAGAATCCCAGGTCCACGCCCAGGCGCAGTTTCACAATGTACAGAATCTGGCCCGTGTGCATGGAGAAATGTTCGACGGCGTGGTAGATGGCACCCAGCACCGTCGTCTCCATGCCCTGGATGACGACCGGTTGCGCCAGGCGCGCGGGGTCCAGCGTTTCCAGCACGGCTCCCGCCTCCTCCACGGCAGCCCGGAGCCGGCCCAGCAGCTCATGGGCCGACGTGCCGGCGTCGGCGTCGAACTCGGCCTGCCGCTCCCGCACATCCGCCGACCCGCCGACCCCGTGCACCACCCACTGGCGGAGGTTGCCCGCCAGGTGCAAGAGCAGGTTGCCCACGCTGTTGGACGCCTGATTGGGGCGCCACCAGAGGTCGCCCGGCGCCAGCTGCGCTACGGCCTTCTCGATGCGCGGGAAGTAGCTGCCGCGCGCGCTCAAGTACTCGCGCGAGCGGTCCAGGAACAACGTTGCAGAGTCGCTCATTCGCATCCTCCCAAACGACATGGCCTCCTACGCGGCCCCGGACCTAGCGATTCACCCCTACGGCCGGGATCGGCTTCCCGTAGCGGCCACCGGTGCGCACATAGCCGTGCGCCTCGTAGAACGACGACGCTGCCGCGGTCGCGTCGTCTTCGTCTCGCGCATTGACCACGACAACCCGGGCCCGCTCCTCCCGCGCCCACGCTTCCGCCGCGGCGAGCAGCGTGCTGCCGATGCCAGCGCCCCGCGCCGTGCGGTCCACGACCAGGTCGAGCACGCGCACGTATGCGCCGTCCAGCTCGTAGGACGGGACCAGGCAGGCGCCGATGAAGCCGACAACGACGTCGTCCACGTCGGCGACCAGGGTGCGGTAATCGGGCCGGGCCAGGATGGGTCCGAGGCGCCGGCGCATGGCCGCCGGCGTCGTCGGGTAGCCGAGCTGGTCCAACCGGCGGGCAATGGCCGGTGCGTCGCGGGGCTCGGCGGTGCGGAGCGCGGCGGGCGCACCGGCCGCGCTCATCGGTCGGCGTCCGCCTGATCGGGGCCGCCCGGCTCCCCGGGCCCGGGGGTCCGCCCGGCGCCGGGCGCCGGCCCGGCGGACGGCGGCTGCTCTTCCCCCGGCTTTCCGCCCGGCCGCTCCAGCTTGCGCCGGCTGACGGAGACGAACAGCAGTCCGAACGCCAGCAGCACGGCGCCCCAGATGACGTTCACGTTGTACCCCAGGGACCGCTGGGAGATGGCCGGGTTGGCGAGCGCGCCCCAGACGACAAGCAGTAAGCCGAGGACCGTGAAGAGCAGTCCGAGGGGAAGGCGAATGTCGAGTCCCATGGTGATCTCCTCGGCTGCTAGAAGAAAATGATATTGAGAACGACCAGCGCCGCCAGCATGGCGATGGCCAGCGTGGCCGGCCGCTTGTACCACGGCAGGTGGTGCTCCTTGATGCGCTCGGTCAACGAGTACACGAGACCGCGCAGCTCATCGTTCGGACGCGGTCGCGTGAACACGCTGACGAGGATGGTGACCACGAAGCATGTGGTCCACGCGAAGATGGCGGTTCCGAAGTTCTGGGCCATCTGGCTGGGGTACTGGTGCAGCACGACGCCCAGCCAGCCGCCCTTGATGCCGACGGCGGCGTCGATAGGCAAGGTCAGGCCGTGGTGGATGGCGGCGGCGAGCGTGCCGGCCAGCAGGCCGGTGAACGCGCCGTGCCCGGTGGTGCGTTTCCAGAACATGCCCAGCAGGAACGTCGCGAACAGCGGCGCGTTCACGAACGCGAACACCAGCTGGAGCAGGTCCATGATGTTGTTGAACTCCGTGGTGACGTACGCCGTGAGGATGGACAGCGCGATACCGAAGATGGTGGCGAACCGCCCCATCCAGAGGTAGTGCTGGTCGCTGGCGCCCTTGTGGATGTAGGACTGGTAGATGTCGTACGTCCACACCGTATTGAACGCCGTCACATTGCCGGCCATGCCCGACATGAACGACGCCATGAGGGCGGTCAGCCCGAGACCCAGGATGCCAGGCGGGAAGTAGTGCCCGAGCATGAGGGGGATGGTCATGTCGTAGTTGTACGTTCCGTCCGGCTTGAGCGGCAGGCTGAACCCCGAGGTGCCCGAGTGGGTGGTCAGCGCGATGGCGATCATCCCCGGCAGGATGACCAGAGCCGGGAACAGCATCTTGGGCAGCGAAGCGATGAGCGGCGTGCGCCGGGCGGCCGACATGGAGTCCGCCGCCATGGCTCGCTGGATGACCAGGAAGTCGGTGGTCCAGTAGCCGAACGACAGCACGAAGCCGAGGCCTGCCACGAGGCTGAACCAGTCCACGCCCATGGGGTTCGCCGACGCGTGGCCCATGAACTGCCAGGAGTGGGTGAAGGCGCCCGGCGCGAAGCCGGCCTGCTGCGCCGTCGTGGCCAGACGCGCCGTCAGGCCCGACCAGCCGCCGACATCCCTCAGGCCGAGGAACACCAGCGGAATGAAGCCCGCGACGATGAGGAAGAACTGCAGCACTTCATTGTAGATGGCCGACGACAGGCCGCCCAGGACGATGTAGAGCAGCACGATGAGGGCGGAGACCAGCACGCTGACATTGAAGTCCCAGCCCAGCAGTGTCTCCAGCAGCAAGCCCATGGCGTACATGGAGATGCCAGACGAGAAGACGGTCATAACGGCGAACGAGATGGCGTTCAGGCCGCGCGTCTTCTCGTCGAACCGCATCTTCAGGTACTCCGGCACCGACCGCGCCTTTGATCCGTAGTAGAACGGCATCATGAAGATGCCGACGAACAGCATGGCCGGGATGGCGCCCACCCAGTAGAAGTGGCTCGTGGCGATGCCGTACTTCGCCCCCGACGCCGCCATGCCGATCACTTCCTGTGCGCCCAGGTTCGCCGACAGAAACGCCAACCCGGCCACCCACGCGGGAATGGACCGGCCCGACAGGAAGAAGTCGTTGCTGGACCGCATGTAGCGCCGCAACACCCAACCGACGCCGAGGACGAAGACGAAGTAAGACGCCAGGATCACATAGTCGATCCCGCCGAGATGGATGGTGGGCATTACATCCTCCGGACGTGGTCAATCGGCGGCCGGGTCGCGGGGCACCCGCACGACGCACAGGCCTTCACCGTGTTCCTTCCGTTATTCCCGCCAACCCCTTCTGCGCCAACGTGCGGTTGAATGCGGCGACATCGCCCGCCACGAGGCTGTCCAGCGCTTGACGCTGGGCCTGGAGTTGCTGGTGCAGCAAATCGCGAACCTCGCGATCCTGATCCGTCGGGGGAAAGTCGGCGGAGGCCACGGCTCCGGCGAGGTAGCGGAGTCGCCCGACGAGCATGGACGGATAGCGCACGCCGTCCTGGCCATGGCCGGTGAGCTTGAGCTGGATCAACTGGCTCTCCACGCCGATGAGCTTCTGCTGCAGCGCCGAGCCGGCGGCCAGCACGTCGTCCTGGCCGCGGTCCTCCAACGCGGCCGCAAGGTCCAGCAGCTGACGGCGCATCCACTCGATGCGGTTGACCATGGCCGCGGCCTCGTTCATGTCGTCGCGCAGCTCGGTGAGAAGCGCCAGCTGCTGCGTGACATCCGCTTCGCTGCCCTCGGAGTTGGGGTCCTTCAGCACCGTGAGCTGCCGGGTCTGGCTCTGGCCGGCCACCTCCAGGGCGACGGTGTAGGTGCCCGGCGGCTCCAGCAGGGAGATCCGGCCGCCGGCGGGCCGCCAGCTCTGGTCGTTGAACGGCACCCAGTCGGCGTACAACGGTTTGGTGCGCATATGGATCTGCGTGCTGGGCTCCCCCCGCAGGTTCCACCACGCGCGGTTGACGCCCGCGTGGCCGGTGCCCTTGAGCGTGCGGATCGTATCGCCCTTTGCGTCGATGATGCGGAGGGTCACCGAGTCGGTGGCATCCTTCAGCCAGTAATTGATGTCGGCGCCGTACGACGGATTGTGGCCCGCGGACCAGTCGTCGGACATGGCGAACGGCTCGGTGATCCGCTGGAACCGGTACGCGGGCCGCAGCCGGAACAGGTGCACGGCGGACGCGGCCACGTCGGCCGTGAGCTGCTGGAGCGGGGTCACGTCATCCAGGATCCAGAAGCCGCGCCCGTACGTCCCCACGACCAGGTCGTTGAAGTGGGGCTGCACGACGAGCCAGTACATGGGCGCCGGCGGCAGGTTGCTACGCAGCGACTGCCAGTGGTCGCCGTCGTCGAAGGAGACGTACAGCGTGTTCTCGGTGCCCAGGTACAGCAGCCCGGGCCGCACGGGGTCCTCGAGGATGTTGCGCGCGAAGCTCACCGGGCTCTCCGGGATGCCGGCGACGATCTTCGTCCAGTGCCGGCCGTAATCCGTCGTGCGGTACACGTACGGCCGGAAGTCGCCCATCTGGTGGCGGTCCACCGTCATGTACGCCTTGCCGGCGTCCCACTTCGACGCGTCGATGTTGCGCACGATGCCCAGCGGCGGCAGATCCGGGATGTTGCGGGTCACGTCCGACCAGTTTGCGCCGTCGTCACGGCTCACGTGCACGAGCCCGTCGTTGGTGCCGGCCCAGAGCACGCCCTTCTGCGCAGGCGATTCGTCGAACGCGTAGATGACGCAGCAGTACTCCACGCCCAGGTTGTCCGGCGTGAGCCCGCCGGAAACGCCCATCTTCGTCGTGTCGTTCGTCGTGAGGTCCGGGCTGATCACCTGCCAGCTCTGGCCGCCGTTCGTCGTGCGGTGCACCACCTGGCTGGTGACGTAGACCGTGTTGTGGTCATGGGGCGAGATGAGGAGCGGGAACGTCCACTGAAAGCGGTAGCGCGCGTCCCTGGCCGGCCAGCCGATGGTGCTCATGGGCCATACCTCGACCTGCCGGTACTGCCGCGTCTTCTCGTTGTAGCGGATGACGATGCCACCGACCGCGCCGGAGCCCGACGCGCTGGACCAGACCAGGCCGGGCTCCATGGTGTCCGGGGTGGCGAACCCGCTCTCGCCTCCGCCCACCGCGTGCCACATGCCGCGCGGAATCACACCGCCCGTGCGGCTGTTGGACGGGCCGCGCGTCGACGGGCCGTCCTGCCGGTTGCCGTAGACGTTGTACGGCACCTGGTTGTCCACCGTAACGTGGTACAGCTGGCCCACCGGCAGCTGGATGCGGAACCAGGTGGCGCCGCGGTTCTCGGAGATGGACACTCCGCCATCGCCGGCCACGATCATGCGGTCGCCGTTGGCCGGGTCGATCCACATGTCGTGGTGGTCCCAGTTGGGCACCGTGGAGTCCCGGGTCACCGTCGTGGTCACGCCGCCGTCGGTGGTGACGCTGAAGTCGGCCGCGATGAAGTAGGCCTCGTCCGGGTCGTCCGGCGCCACCGCGCAGCGCGTGTAATAGGCCTGGCGGCCCGCGAGATCGCGGTCGTAGCTGGCCAGCTGCCAGTCGGCTCCACCGTCATCGGAGCGCCACAGCTCGCCGGTGTCCGTCGGGCGACCGTGCCACGGCACACCGTCGCCCGTCTCGATGAGGGCGTAGATGCGGTCGGAGCTGGCCGGCGTCATGCACACCGCCACCTTGCCCACCGGCTTCTGCGGCAGGCCGTGGCCCGTGAGGCGCGTCCAGGTGTCGCCACCGTCCCGGGACATGAACAGCCCGCTGCCGGCGCCGCCACTCTCCCTGCCCCACGTCTTGATGTCCAGCTGCCACATGCCGGCGAACAGGATGCGCGGGTTGTTGGGGTCCATGGCCAGGTCGGATGCGCCCGTGCTGTCGTTCACGAACAGCACCCGGCTCCACGTCTTGCCGCCATCCGTCGTGCGATAGATGCCCCGCTCCTGCTGCGGCTGGTAACCGTTGCCCAGCGCCGCCGCGTAGACGATGTCCGGGTTCGTCGGGTTCACCACGATGCGCGCGATGCGTCCCGTCTTCGCCAGGCCCATGTTCCGCCAGTGCCGACCACCGTCTGTGGATTTGTAGACGCCGTCCCCCACCGACACGTTGGACCGGATGAACGACTCGCCCGTGCCCGCCCACACGACGTTCGGGTCCGACGGCGCTACCGCCAGCGCGCCGATGCTGGACACGTCCTGGGCATCGAACACCGGCTTCCATGTCAGGCCCCCATCGATGGTCTTCCACACGCCACCAGCTGCCGCGCCGGCGTAGTACGTGCTCCGATCGCCCGGCACGCCGGCGACAGCATCCAGCCGGTTGCCGACCGGCCCGATATAGCGGTAGCGAAGCGCGGAGAAGTCCGCGGACGGCACCGACTGCGCCGCCAGCGGCGCACCGAGCAGGGTGAGCATGAGGGCGACGGGGAAGCTGCCGTGGTGACGAGCCGGCCGGGGCCGCTGCGTCCTCTTGAAGCGTTGAAGCGGCGTCGCGTCGTATGCGCGGCGTGCAGCATGGGATGGATACGTTACTGCACACATGGTCGCCTCCCTGACTAAGAGGGTCGGGCTTCGGGGATGCTCCGCGTAATTGGCGGGGCGTGACCTTGGGCGTCAAGCCGCAGGGAATACGGCTTGGGGTGAGGCGCGCGTGGGCCTGCGGGCCGTGCAATGCCGCCCGCTGAACCACGCGGGAAACGTCGTTACACGTGCAGCTCCACGATGTCGCCTTCCGCCAGCTCGTGCCCCGCAGCTACACGCTGGCCGTCCAGCGCGCTCGCGCCCCAGACGCGGGCGAACTTGAAGGTCTCCGCGAAGTCCTGGTGGATGGCCCGGGCCAGGTCTTCCACGGTCGCGCCTCGAGGCAGCGTGAACGGCCGGTCCCGGTCCGCGTCCTCGCCCGGCTCCTTCGTGTAGACCCGGATGATGCCCAGCGCGTCGAACGTGACCCGACCCAGCGTGTCGCACCCTGCGCCGGTCACTGCCGAAACGCCCAGCTTGGGCCATGAGCTGCCCAGCAGCTCGTCCAGGACAGCCAGGTCGTCGCGCGCACCCGGCCGATCCATGCCGGTCACCACCATGAACGCCCGCAGGTACGTCCATCCGGGCCGGGGTTCTGCAGGACCGGCGGCCGTAACGGGCACCAGGCCGATGGCCCGCGAGCCCAGAAATCGCTCCACGACGTCGAAACCTTCCAACGGCTCCGTGATCGACAGTACCAGCCACACCAGGTCCGCCGCCCGCACCAGGTCGTAGACCCACGGCTCCACATGCTCGTCGTTCAGGGGCGGCAGGTCCAGCAGCTGGAACCCGATGTCCTGGTACGGCATCATGCCGGGCGTCGCCTCGCGCGTGGTGAGCGGGTACTCGGCGACCTCCGGGTCCGCGTGAGTCAGCAGCGCCACCAGAGACGACTTGCCCGAGTTGGGCGGCCCCACCAGCGCCACCTGCCCCGCCCCCTCTCGTGGGATCCGGTGGCTGGCCGCATGCGCTCCCTTCTTCGCCGGCTGCCGCTTCAGCTTCGAGATGCGCGCACGCAGGTCCGCCTGGAGCTTGTCGGTGCCCTTGTGCTTCGGCAGCACACGCAGCATGTCCTCCAGCGCCGCGAGCTTCTCCTCCCGCGTCACCGCAGCCCGGAAACGGGCTTCCGCGGCCTTGTACTCTGGCGTCAAGTTCGCGGGCATGGCTGCTTCCTCTGCCGGTGGCTATGCCTCCCGGCAAAACCTACGCTGACGGGGCGATCTCCGCCTCCCCTGCCGCCACCTCCCTTACCGCCACCCCGACGGGGAGACCCCCACCTGCCTTGCCACCACACCGACAGGGAGACCCCTGCGTCCCCTCCACTCAACCCAGGGAGACAGTGAGATAGGGAGCGCCGGCGATCGCCCCGTTCGTGGCCACGCCGCCGGTTCCGGCGAGAGCGGTCTGCTCGCCCCATGTTTCGCGTTGCCTGTCGGTCAACGGCGGTTCTCGTCTCCCCGTCGGGGTTGGGGGAGTGGGTGGCAAGGTCGGGGTGGTCAGGGCGGGTCAGGCAGAAGCGCGCCGCTAGATGATGGCGTTGAAGATGTAGCGCTCGATCAGGTCGTTCACGTCCAATGGACTGGCATCGTAGTAAGCTCCGCGTGTGAACACGATGACCATCTCGAGGGCCGGATAGACGAAGATCTCCTGGCCGCCCCAGCCGGCGGCACGGAAGTAGTCCGCCGGTCCGTCGCGGAAGGTCGACCGCCCCAGCCACCAGTTATAGCCGTAGCCGTAAAGCGTGCCGTAGCTCCCGACGAGAGGCGTCTGCGTGGTGGTGGATGCAGCAACCCACCAGGCCGGGACGACCTGCGTACCATTCCACGCTCCGCGGTCCAGGTATAGCTGCCCGAACTTGGCCATATCCCGCGGTCGCAACGAGGCCCCGCCGGACGCGAACGTGACGGCGGGAGCCAGGCCGAACAACAGCCATCGATAGGAATCAATGCCCAACGGCCCGAACAGGTGAGCCTCGGCGAATTCCGTCAAATCGCTCACCCCCGTAGTGGTCCGGACGACCTCGCCCACCAGGTTCGTCTCGCCGCTGTTGTAGTGGAACGTGGTGCCGGGCACGGTCGTCACTGGGCGGGCCAGAAGGTACCAGACCGGGTCCTGGCTGTGGAACATCTGGTAGTGGGAATCCCGGGAGTCGTCGAATCCGTACACGAACTCGTTCCAATCCAGCCCGGACGAGAACGCCAGCAGGTGGCGCAGGGTGATGTAGCCGTTTTCAGAGGTCTTCAGGTCGCTGTAAGTCGGAAAGTATGAAAACATGGAGTCGTCGACGCTCCCGACCCGGCCCATGCCCAGCGCAATGCCGAACAACGCGGACGTGAGGCTCTTCGACACAGACGCCACGTAATGAAGTGTCTCGTGGTCGAAATCCCGTTCGACGGGCGCCAGCGTCGCGGGCTCCAGGTCGGTCCCGGTCCAGTACTTCTCGAACACGAGCTTTCCGCGCCTGACCACGAGCAAACCGTGAATGAGGTGGTGATCCGTGTGGGAGATCAATCGGAGCAGAGCCTCCATCGGACCCCGCCGCATGCCGACGCTCTCCAGTGCCGCGGTCTCCCACCCATCCCCGGTCCGGGCCGGGATTTCGTAGCGACCCGGGTCGCTGGGCGAACGGCACGCCGTGCCGATGCAAAGGGCCGCTGCCGTGCACGCGAATACGGTGCTGCGCCGTTTCATGTCCCCTTCTCCAGCGGACCGTTCGACCGGAAACAACCATCCTCATGCTTCAACAAAAGAACGACTGCGCCCTTTGCCGGGTGACGGCCGACGGGTTCCGACCGCTGCTCAGCAGCAGGTCTGCATTGTACGCCGGCCTGCGTCAGGGCGGACTTCGTCCGCGTCCCGTGATGGTGTGCGCCGGCATCGAGAGCGCGTATCTTTCGGATGGAGTGCCAACAGACGTCAAGTCTTGCGGAGGTGGGTGACATGACACACGCCACGCGAGTTGTCTGGCCTGCTGCCCTTCGATCTTCCCTCCTCGCCCTGGTCCTCGCCGTCCTGCCTGCCGCTGGCGCCGGCCAGGAAGACCTTCCGCTGCACGTGCGTCGTTTGAGCGAACGGGTGCTGGTGACCTGGCATTGTGAACATCTCCAGGGCACCAACATGGCGGTCATCGTGACGGCGGAAGGTCTCGTGATCATCGACACCGGGCTGAGCCCCACCCTGGTGGGTAGGCAGAGGAGCCGGGTCGAGGCGGAGCTGGGCCGCAGTGATTTCCGCTATCTGATCAACACGCACATGCACAACGACCACGCCTTCGCGAACGAGGTGTTCCCCGAGGCGACGGTAGTAGGTCCGGAGCGCGGCGTGGCTGCGCTGGACCAGGAAGTGAAACGGATCCCGGAGCTGATCGAGCGGCTGCAACGTGGCAGGGCCTCGTTCAGCGAGTGGGCCGCCCAGACCTCGCCCGACAGTGCGGAAGGCCGGGAGGCAAGGGAGGGGGTGGCGGCGTTCGACGTGGGCATCGCCGACCTGGAAAAGGGGATCACGCCGAGGTACCCCACGGAGACCTTCCGGGGACTTCTCGCGCTGGATCTCGGCGACGTGCGCATCGAGCTGTTCGAGTTCGCCGGGCTGCATTCGGACTCTGACATCCTGATTGTCGTGCCGGAAGAGCGAATGCTGTTCACGGGGGATGTCTTCTGGGGCGGGCAGCTGCCGACCGTCCAGGTGCGGACGGCCCACGATCTCCAACAGCTGCTGAACCACTGGAAAGTCATTCTGGACGCCTACCCGGACCTCGAGGTCATCGTCCCGGGCCATTCGGATGTTCCGCTGACGCTGGAAGACTTCAAGGGGATGTACGCGTACGTGTCGCGGTTGTGGTCCGACGTGAAGGCCGCGAAGGCGTCCGGCCGGTCGGTGTTGCAGTTCATGGCGGGACACGATTTCGCCGAGCGGTATCCGGAGGTGGCAAGTTTCCGTCACATGCGGGGAGAGTACAACATCCACCAGCACAACATCTACATGCTGTGGCAGCTGGCGAACGATGAGGCGGGGTGATCCCGTCTTGCTCCCGGGTGCGGCATGTGTCCGGCCGCGGGACGGGGCGTCCCACGGTCGGCCACGCGGGAGGAAGCACGGGCTTGCATGCAACGCGTAAGTGACACCGTGAAGCCCACTTGGCCTCGCTTCGGTGCGTGGCATGCCGCGTGCTTTTTCCGGATGTGTCGAACGAACCGGAGCGGCCTTGCAGGCTCCCCTCGCGGGAGGGACCCATGTTCACGGTGCTCACCGACCTCCGGCACGCCTGGCGGCAATCCCGGCACGCCCCCCTGGCTACCGTCCTGATCCTCGTGGCGCTCGGCCTGGCCATCGGCGCCAACACCCTGGTGTTCTCCCTTGCGGACGCGCTGTTGATGCGACCGCTGGGCGTGCGGGACCCGGGGCAGCTGGTGCGGGTCGGTACGTCCACGGGCGACGAGCCCTACGGCATAACGTCGTGGCCCGACTACGTGGATTTGCGGGATGAGGTGAAAGGCCTCGACGGGCTGGCGGCAACGGGCTGGACGCTGGTGGGGCTGTCCGGGCAGGATGCGACGGAGCGGCTGGTGGGCGAGATGGTGACGTGGAACTACTGGTCCGTGCTGGGCGTGCAGCCACGGCCGGGCAGGGCGTTCCTGCCGCAGGAGGATCGTCGCGGGGCGGCGGCGCCGGTGGTCATTCTCAGTCATGCCCTGTGGCGCGACCGGTTCGGCGGCGACCCGGCCATGATCGATTCGACGATCAGCCTCAGCGGTGTGCCGTACACGGTGGTGGGGATTGCACCGCCCGGGTTCCGGGGCCTGAGCACGATCGTCAGGACGGACGTGTGGGTGCCGGCCATGATGGTGGGTAAAGCCTACACGTGGCACGTGAACCTGGACGGTCGCAGGGACCCATGGCTCAACCTGGTGGGTCGACTGGAGCCGGGCGCTACGATGGAAGGCGTCCAGACTTCGTTGAACGCGGTGGCGGCACGACTCCAGCAAGCCTATCCGCGGGACAACGAAGGGAAGCGATTCACAGCGGTGGAGCTGGAACGGACTCGCGTCGTGCCCTCCCAGACGACGGATCGCACTGCCCGGGGGATGGCCCTGCTCCAGGCCGTGACGGTGCTGGTGCTTCTCATCGCCTGCTTCAATATCGCGAACGTCTTCATGGCGCGGGCCAACGCCCGGGGTCACGAGATCGCCCTGCGCTTCGCCATGGGCGCCTCCCGGGGACGGATCGTGCGACAGCTGCTCACGGAAGGGTTCCTGGTAGCCGTTGTGGCGGCCGCGTTGGGTTTCCTGGCGGGTCGCTGGTGCGCCGCAGCTCTGTGGTCCCTTCAGCCCAATCTGGAGCTGCCGCTGAACGCGAACTTCGGGGTCGACGGCCGGGTGGTGGTGTTCATTACGGGCATCGCCGTGTTGACGGCCCTCGTCTTTTCCCTGACCCCGGCGCTCTACGCCGCGCGACCTGAAGAGCTGTCGGCACTCCGTAACCGTCCTCGGGGCGGCGCCGGTGGTTCGTTTGTGCAGCGGGCACTGGTCGCGGGGCAGATCGCGCTGGCCGTCGTCGTCCTGCTCACGGCCGGCGTGTTCCTGCGCAGCCTGCGAGCCACTACGGCCATGGACCCCGGGTTCGACCTGCGTCAAGGCTTCATCACCATGATCAACCTGGGATTCATCCGGTACGAAGAGGAGGATGCGACGGCCCTCCTGGATCAACTCAAGTCGCGGGTCGAAACCGTCAAAGGTGTGCATTTGGCGTCCTTCTCCACGTCGGTGCCGCTGGGTGCCGGTGGAGGACGCCACGACGTCCGGATCCCCGGCTACGAGCCCGCACCGGGCGAGTGGATGGTTTTCCGCCGCAACATGATCGACGGAGACTACCTGCGGACCATGGGAATGCGGGTCGCGGCGGGCCGTGGCATTGACGGCCGGGATCGCAGGGACACGGAGCCGGTTGCCGTGGTGAACGAGACCATGGCCCGACGGTTCTGGCCGAAGGGCGATGCCGTGGGCAGCGTGCTGTACGCGGACGGCGGCGTACGCCGGAGAGTGGTGGGCGTCGTGAACGACGCCATGTACAGCGCGCTGGGCGAGAAACCGGAGCCGTCGCTGGCCATTCCACTGGATCAAGCTTCCTTCCAGCCGCGCCTGCTGCTGGTCGTTCGTACGGAAGGCAACCCCGAGCCGGTGATGGCAACCGTACGCCGGGAGGTGCATCAGCTGGCGCCCGCGCTGCCACTGACCATGGTCACGATGCGGGAGCACATCCGCCAGGCCGAGGGCACGGTCCGGGGCTCGGCCATCATCACCTTCCTTGCCGGCGTGCTGGCGCTCATCGTGGCGCTGGCCGGCGTATACGGCGTCATGGCCTACGCGGTCAGCCGGCGGAGGCATGAATACGGGGTGCGCATGGCGCTTGGCGCTTCGGGCCGCGACCTGGCCAGGGAGGTGCTGGCGGATGGTCTTCGCACGACGGGCGCCGGCCTGGCCGCCGGCGCGCTTCTGGCGCTGGCCGTCGCACGTGTCGTCGAGGGCTTGCTCTCCGGCGTCAGGGGGCTGGACCCGGCGACGTTCCTGGCCGTTGTGACGTGCGTGGGCGCGGCAGCCATGCTTGCCGCGTACGCCCCGGCGCGGCGGGCGGCGCGCATGCAACCCGCCGACGTGCTCCGGGTGGAGTGACGGCCGTCGGGACAGGGGAAGGACTGAAGGCATGATGCGCGACACGGCAAGCGTTGGGAGCTTCCGGTGGCTGGACGACGTGGTCCAGGATCTCCGGTTCGCATTGCGTGGGCTCCGGCGCCAGCCCGGTTTTCTGGTCGCGGCATTGCTGACGCTCGGACTGGGTGTAGGCGCGAACGTGGTGATGTTCAGCGTAGCGGACATGGCGGTGTTCCGTTCGCTGCCTTTCCCCCGGGCCGACCGGCTGGTGGCGGCGCGAACAACGTTCGGCCCCAACCACGAGCGCAACATCTGGACGTCGTCGTGGCCCGATTACGAGGACTATCGCGACGGCGCATCGTCATTCGCCTCCCTGGTCGCCATGGCGCCTATGGCGCTGGACATGACCCTGGAGGGGAACGGAGAGCCCGAGCGCCTCCGAACGACCTGGATCTCGCCCGGCTTCTTCTTCACGCTCGGGGAGCAGATGACGGCGGGCCGGGAATTCACAACGCGGGAGAACCTGGCTGAGGGACCGCCCGTGGTCGTGATCAGCGACGGTCTCTGGCACAGCCGGTTCGGCGGCGACCGCTCGGTCGTCGGCTCGCGGATCGTGTTGGACGGCGAAGCACGGACGGTGGTGGGTGTGGCGCCGCGCGGGTTCTCGTTCATCGTACGTGCGGACGTCTGGGCGCCGGTGGCGCAGGCCGGTTGGGGCATGGCCCGGCAATCCCACAACTGGCTTCTGCTGGGGCGGTTGGCGTCCGGCGTCACCCTCGCACAGGCGCAGGCGGAGGTGGACGGGATCGCTCGCGCCCTCCAGGCCGAGTATCCGGAGTCGAATCACGACAAGGGCCTGCTCCTCACCCGGCTCCAGGATGTTGTGGTCGAAGGATTCGGACCCAGCCTGTTCATCCTCTGGGGCGCCGTCGGCCTCGTGCTGCTCATCGCATGCGCCAACGTGGCGGCGCTTCTGCTCGCCCGAGGGTGGACCCGCCGGGCCGAGCTTGCGGCGCGGGCCGCGCTGGGCGCCGGACGCGCCCGCCTCGTGCGTCAACTCATGGCGGAGCATGCTCTGGTCGGCCTGCTGGCGAGCGCGCTCGGTACGGCCTTCGCCCTGGACCTCCTGCCCATGCTGGTGACGGGCACGCCGCTGGCCCTCCTGAATATCCAGCCGGCCGTTCACGCATCGGTGTTGGGATTCGCCATCGCGCTCGCTCTGGTCACCGTGCTGCTGTCCGGCCTGCCGCCTGCGCTGGCGGCCACGGGGGTGGACGTGGCGCAGGAGCTCAAGGCCGCCACGCAGTCGGGTGGCGGTGGCCACGGGCGCCTGCAGAACGCGCTGGTGGTCGGCCAGGTCGCCGTCTCGGTGGTGCTGCTGGTCGCGGCCGGGTTGCTGATCGGCAACGTATCGCGCCTCGGCCGCGTGAACCCGGGCTTCGCAACGCAGCGCGTGCTCACTGCGGACATCGGACTGCCGCGAGACCGCTACACCGACGGAGAGCGGCGGGCGCGGTTCTTCGAAGCGCTGCTGTCACGAGTCCGAGCGCTCCCTGGCGTGCAGGCCGCCGGAATGGCCTCGCGCATTCCGATCCGGGATTTCGGCGACAATGTGGGAGTATGGGACCCCGGCCATCCGCCCGTCCGGGCCTCGGACGTGCGTCTGGCGTTCCAGCGCGTGGTGTTGCCGGGGTACTTCGAGGCCCTCGGAATTCCGCTGCTTTCGGGGCGTGATGTCCAGGCCACGGACGGCCCAGAATCGCCCCCGGTCCTGGTGGTGAACCAGAAACTGGCGGATGCGCTCTTCCCCGGTGTGGACCCTCTGGGCCGCAATGTGGCGGTGGACCTGGCCGGTGACACCATGACGTTGGAAGTGGTCGGGACCGTGGGCGACGTGCGTATCTCGAGCCTGGCCTCGGAGACGGACATGGCGATGTACTTCTCCTACTACCAGCGTCCCTTCCGCACTATGGGTCTGGTGATCCGCACGGCTGGTAAACCTTCTGCGCTGGTCAGGCCCGTCCGCCAGGCGCTGCGATCGCTGGATGCGGGCATCCCCCTCGGACAGGTTGCGACCATGGACGCCGTGCTGCTCGGGTCCCTGCGATTCGCACGGACGGTCACGGGCGTGCTCGCCATTTTCGCCGCCGTGGCGCTTCTGCTCGCGGGGCTCGGGTTGTACGGGCTGCTGGCGTTCCAGGTGACGCAACGGCACCACGAGATCGGGATCCGCATGGCCCTCGGCGCCGACGCCGCCGCCGTGTTCCGCCTCGTCCTACGACGGGGCCTGGGACTCGCCGGAATCGGGGTCATGCTGGGCTCGGCCGTGCTCGCCGTCGCCGGGGGCGTCGGCTCCCGCCCCTACATCCCGGTCCGGGCCACCGACCCGTCCGTCGCGTTCCGCCTGGAAGCCGTCCCCCTGGCGTTCGTGGGCGTCGCCGTCTTCCTGCTGTGCGTGGCCGTCGCCGCGTGCCTGCATCCCGCCCGCCGCGCCTTGCGGGTCGACGCCATCAACGCCCTCAAAGCCGAGTAGCAGGAGAGGCAGAGCTCGCCCCATCTCCCCGTCGCCCCGGCGGGGTGGCAAGGGCGTGGTGAGGTCTCCCCGTCTCCCCGTCCCCCCGGGGTGGAGCCGGGGCTTTGGGGGGTCTCCCTGTCTCCCCGGGGTGGAGCCCGGGCTTAGGGGGTCTCCCCCTCACTGTCCATGCCCACTGGAAATGGGGCCTGGCCACCCATCCGCCAGGCCCCACAAACGCTGCCCTACAATGGCGGCGCCTTGTCCGGATACGACGGTCGCTTCGCCGTCACCGGCGGATGCTGCTGGAGCTGCTTCAGCGACTCCGTGATGGCCGCCTCCAGCTGGGGGTCGATGCCCTGGGCCAACTTGGAGGGATCTTCCTCCACCTCGATGTCGGGCGACACGCCTTTGTTTTCGACCACCCACTTCCCTTCGGTGGAGTAGATGCCGAAGGTGGGCACGGTGACGACCCCGCCATCGACCAGCGGCGGCACGCCGCTGATGCCGATGAGGCCGCCCCACGTCCGTTTGCCGATGAGCGGGCCCAGGCCGGCGTGGCGGAACAGCCACGGGAACGCGTCGCCGCCCGAGCCGCTCCACTCGTTGATGAGCATCAGCTCGGGACCGTTGTGGGCGACGGGCGGCCATTGCCAGTCATGGCCGTCCCGCACGGCCCAGAAGTTGGTGATAGGCCGGTTGAGCAGCTCGATGAAGCGGTCGGGGATCTGGCCGCCGCTGTTGAAGCGCTCATCGATGATCAGCCCGGCCTTCTGGAACTGGCCCATGAACTGGCGGTACAGCTCGTTCTGCCCGTTGACGCCCGTGTCGGGCACGTAGACGTAGCCCACCTGTCCCTTGGTCGCCTCGTCCACGCGCTTCCGGTTCGCCTCGATCCAGGCCAGGTTGCGCAGCCGCGCGTCTTCGCGCTCATTGAGCGTCTTCACCAGGACGGTGCGTGCCCCATCCATGCCGGGCTTGCTGTTGACAGTGAGGGTCACCGTGTGATCCGCCAGGCCCTGGAACGCGGCCCACGGGTCCTCCTTCGGGTCGATGGGTTGGCCGTTCACGGCCAGGACGTAGTCACCGACGGACACGTTCACGTCCGGCTGGCTGAAGGGCGAGCGCACCTCGCTGGCGGCCCAAGGCGCCGGCTGGATGATGCGCTTCACGCGGTACGCTCCGTTGGACAGCTCCCAGTCGATGCCCAGCAGGCCGACGTTGCGTCGCTCCGGTTTCTGCAACTCGCCGCCGCCGCGGTACGTGTGCGAGTTGTCGAGCTCGCCGATCAGATCGCCGATGACGTAGTTCACGTCGGTGCGCGTGATGCAATCGTCCAGCAGCTTCCCGTACCGCTCGCGCATGGCGTTCCAGTCGACGCCGTTCATCTGCGGGTCATAGAAGTAGTCGCGATAGAAGCGCCACGCGTCGGTGAAGATCTGGCGCCATTCGACGCGTGGATCGACGTTGGCGACCATGCCGCTCAGGTCCAGCGGCTTGTCCATCTTCTGACCCGGCTTGATGTCAACGATGGCGTACTTGTCGTGGCTGGACGCCAGCAGCTTCTTGCCGTCGGCGGAGACCTCGTAGCCGGACGCGTCGTCCAGCACCGTCTCTTCCTTCCGGTCCTTCAGGTTCCAGTAGACGATGGGGCTGGCACGGTCCGCGGAGCCCGTGCGTGGCCGGCGGATGTAGAGCACCTTGCCCGACACGGCGCGGAGATCCGAGTAGTTGCCGCGCTCGGGCGGCAGCGCCACGGCCCGCGACTCGATGCCGTCAAAGTCGATGGTCACAGGCTTGGGCTCCGCGTTGCCGCCCTTGCCGGCCTTGGCCGACGTGTCCGCCTTCGCCGATTCCGCCTGCTCTTCGTCGTTGCGCGGGGCCAGCGGCGAGGGCACGTCCTTCCGCAGGGGCATGGCGGCGATCACCGTCGCGTTGGCGTAGATCCACGTGTTGTCCAGCGTCGCGTAAAGCGGTCCGAATCCGCGGTCCGTGAGGAAGTAGAGGTAGTCGCCGTCCGGGTCGAACGCCGGCGCACCGGCGTTGTAGAACCCATCCGTCACCTGGCGCTGCTGGTTTTCCCTGGTGTCGTAAACGAAGACGGCGCCCATGCGGGAAGGCAGGTCGCCGCCCCAGGCCACCCAGCGCGAGTCGGCGGACCAGCTCGCGCGGAAGTTGGCCAGCGCCCCCTGGAAGTAGTAGTGCGCTTGCCCGATCTGCTGCACGTGGCCGGACGCCACGTCCAGCAGCTGGATGCGCATGGCCTTGTCGATGAACACCAACTTCTTCGAGTCGGGCGACCAGAACGGCGAGTAGCGGAAGCCGGGACCCAGCTTGGTCACCGTGCGCGGCTTCCCCGTGCCGTCGACAGACGCGATGGTCAGCTCGTACTCGCCGGTCGCGTCATCCCAGTATGCGATGGACTTGCCGTCTGGCGACCAGGCCGGCGTGCGAGCCGCGTTCGCGGAAGTGTTCACGATGGACAACGTGGGGCCGTGCTCGGCCGGCACCGTGAACACGTCGCCGCGAGCGCCGAACAGCGCCCGCTTGCCCGTCGGCGAGATGTTGTAGCTCATGACATCGTCGCCGACGTTCTCCGCCTTCGGCCGCACCGTCGCCAGGTCGGTGACCACCTCCACGTCGATCGGCTTGGCCTGCTCGTTCGCCATGTCCATGAGCCACAGCTTGCCGCCCTGCTCGAAGACCATTGCATCCGGCCCCATCGCCGGGAAGTGGATGTCGTAGTCCTCGAAGTGGGTCACCTGGCGCAGACGCCCGTTGCGGGTGTTGTACGACCAGATGTTCATGCGCTGGTGCGGGCCGCGGTCCGACGCGAAGTAGAGCGTGGTGCCGTGCCACATGGGGTCGGTGTCGTTGCTGTCCTTGCCCGGTACCATCTTCGCCTGGTGCGTGCGCAGGTCGAACAGCCAGATGTTGGTGACCAGCCCACCGCGGTAGCGCTTCCAGGTCCGGAAGTCGCGCCAGTGCGGCAGGTAGGCCAGCGTGTGGCCGTCCGGCGAGATGGCGCCGTACTCGGCCCACGGCAGCGGCAGCTGCTGCGGCAGCCCGCCGATCGGCGGCACGCTGAACAGCTTGTTGAACCGGTCCTTCTCGCTGGTCATGCCCGACGCGAACAGCAGCGAGTCGCCCGTCGGGTACCAGTCCACCAGCCGGTCCGGCGACGGGTGGTGCGTCACCCGCACGGGAAGCCCGCCACCTACCGGCATGACGTAAACGTCCTCGTTGCCGTCGTAATCGCCGGTGAACGCGATGCGGGTCCCGTCCGGCGAGAACCGCGGGAACACCTCCTCGCCCGGCGGCGTGGTCAGCCGTTGCGCCACGCCGCCGGTGCGCGGCACGATCCACACGTCGTTGCCGTAGACGAAGACGATCTGCTTCGCAGACACGTCGGGGTACCGGAACAGCCGGGCGTTGATCTGTGCTGCGCCGGGCGCCGCAACCGCCAGGAGCATGACCAGAGCGGCGATCGCCGGGGTCGGGTGAAAACGAGGTCGTAAGTGCATTATGGCTCGGGGAAAGGGGAGCGCAGTTTTGCGTCATGGTGCGTGATTGGATTGGGGCGGGCAAGTGTTGCGCCTCGGCCGGGTTCGCGTCGGCAGCATCGTCGCCGGCACCCGGATGGTGCCAGGGTGACCCCCGGCGGATGGCCGCATTCGTCGTCCTGGCCCGGTTCGGGGCGTGGTCCGGCTCCCTTCGCCTGGCTGGCAGGGAGAGTGGGAGACGGGGAGCGTCGAGGGCGCTGGGTCCCCAGCCGGGCCGGCCCTCGTAGACTCAGCCGGATGACAGGCCCGGCGAACGCGACGATCGCGCCCTTGCGAACGCTCCCTGTCTCCCGCTCTCCCTGTTGTCCAGGCCGACGAACGAGGCGTGCGCCGGAAACCTAGCCCGGCGGCAGAAGTTGACGCCCGCCGGGGTCGCCCCGGCACTGCCCAGGCGGTGCCCACCAACCCTGCCCGCTCTCTCCAGCCCCTCCCGATCAGCCTCGCCGAGACAGCTCACGCCGAACCGCCTGGGAAAGCGCGATCGCCGAGAACGGTTTGGGGAGGACCGGCACGTCTTCCATGCCCTCGGTGCCGGCGGCGGCGTAGCCGGTAGTGGCAATGATGCGCACATCGGGGTCCAGCTTGCGAAGCGCGTGGTACGTGGCGCGGCCGTCCATTACAGGCATGTTCATGTCAAGCAACACGAGGTCGATGTCATCGGGGGCAGCCTGGTAAGCCTGGATGGCTTGTTGACCGTCCGCGGCGGTCCGAACGTGATAGTCCAGGCGATGGAGTGTGCGCTCGATATACTCCCGCAGACCCGCTTCATCCTCCACGACCAGGATGGTTTCGCCGTTGCCGGCCACGGGTGCCTCCAACTCCTCCGGCTCTTCCACGGTATCGGTCAACGGAAGCAGGATGGTGAAGGACGTGCCTTCGCCGGGCCGGCTGTCCACTGCGATGTCGCCGCCGTGCGCTTTGACGGTGCCATAGACGACGGCGAGGCCCAGGCCGGTGCCTTCGCCCAGGGGCCGCGTGGTGAAGAACGGCTCGAAGATGTGCTCCCAATCGGCGGGGTCGATGCCGACGCCGGTGTCGCGCACGCGCAGCTCGGCGTAAGTGCCGGCGGGCAGGCCGTCGTCTGACGCGGCGCTGGACGGCGCACGCTCGACGCGCCGCAGCTCGAACGCGAGCGTGCCGCCGTCCGGCATGGCGTGGCCGGCGTTGATCCCCAGATTGAGCAGCATGTTCTCCAGCTGGGAACGGTCGCCGCGTACGACGAGTGACGGGTCCAGGTGCGTCTCGACGACGATGTTGCGGGGCAGCGTGGCGCTCAGGATCGCGACGATGGCCTCCACCGGCTCCTGCAACCGCACGGGACGGGTCTGCAGGCTGCTGCGCCGGGCGAACGTCAACAGCTGGTTGATGACACCGGCGGCACGCTCCGCCGCACCGGTGACGCGCTTGACGTGCTCGACCAGGGGGTCGTCGTCCACCCCCTCTTCCAGCAACTCGGCGTAGCCCAAGATGATGGCTAGGCTGTTGTTGAAATCGTGGGCGATGCCGCCGGCCAGCCGGCCGAGCGCTTCCAGCTTCTGGGTGCGGTGGACCTGGTCCTCCAACCGGTGCCGCTCGGTCATGTCCCGGCCCACGGACTGGTACTCGACGACGCGGCCCTCCTCGTCGAAGAACGCGCGATCGGTCCACAGGACCCAAGCCACGCTGCCGTCGCTGCGGATGGAGCGGTGCATGGCGGTGGCCACTGGACGCTCGGGCGAGAGCGATCGGATCTTGTGGGCCACGAGCTCCTGGTCCTCTTCCGCGATCCGGAGCATGATCGACGAGGCCAGGCTGTCTGCTCGTGTGACGCCGAAGAACTCGCAGTAGGCATCATTCACGAACGTCCTGCGCCCGTCGGGCAGCCAGCGGACGATGAACTCCGTCTGGTCCTGCACGATGCGCCGGTACCGCTCCTCACTGCGCCGCAGCTCCTCTTCCATCGCCTTGCGGTCGGAAACGTCACGCACCACGGCCAGCAGGTTGACGTCCTGGCCCCATTCGATGGCGCTCAGGCTGACCTCGGCATGGAACAGGCTGCCATCGCCGCGCCGGTGCACCCACTCGAAGAGCTGCGGCTCGCCGGCCAGGGCCGCGTCGATCTTCTGCAGGGCCGCCTCGCGCGAGGACCGGTCGCCCGGCTGCCGGTCCGGCGACAGGTCCCACGGCGTCCGGTCCAGCAGCTCTTCGGGAGTGCACCGGAATACCTTCAGCGTCGGCTCGTTGAACAGCACGAAGTGCTCGCTGTTCATGAGGAAGATGGCGTCGTTCGCCCGCTCGAAGATCGTACGGTAGCGGTGTTCCGTGCGTTCGATGACGGTGTCGGCCCACTGGCGGGCCGTAATGTCCCGGGCAATGACCTGTAGCGCGCCGTCCGGGTCGCTGCCGGGCAGCAGCATCAACTCGAACTCGGCTGCGTCGGCGTGGAACAGACGCGCCTCCACAACCCGGGTGGCGTCGTCTCGTCGGGCGGCGGCCAGTGCGCTTCGCACGGCCGGGCGATCGCCGTCATGGACCAGGTCGAGCAGCGGTGAACCGATCAGAGCGCCGGGGGCATGGCCGTACAACGTGACCGTGCGGTTCACGGCTTCGATCCGGTCGTCGTCGTCCAGACGCAGTACGACTTCGGAGAGATGATCCAGGAGCGTATGCATCCCTCCACGCGACCGTGCAGGCGCGTCGCGGAACACGTCTTTGGCCGGTTCTCTACCCATGCCCTGCTGGGAAGAATCGTATGCGTGGGTCTTCGGGCGGGTCTGGTCCCTGCGGAGGACCCATCCCAATATGGCATCCCGTGTCGTGCGACGCACGAACCGATACATTTCGCTGCCGGTTCCCATCATCGCCGTTTCGTGCAACCCAGGGAGGCCATGGGCATGAGCCAGGGAATGAACCGCCGCGACTTCGTTCGAACGGGCGCCGTGCTGGGTGCGGCGGCCGCTTCTGTCCCGGGGTGTCTGCTGGCAACGACGGCGCCGTCGCCGGGCGCGCCGATGCTCAACCTGAAAGCGCCAATCCGGCCCATCGTTATCTCCGACCTGAGCGGCTACAAGTTCAGGAACGGTGGGCCACATAACGCGGTGGAGCGCGCGTTCAAGGGCATCACGGAAGGCGAGGATCCGCTGGACGCGCTCATCGCGGGCGTCAACATCCCGGAGCTGGACCCGGAAGAGACGGGGATCGGATACGGCGGGCTGCCGAATGCCGACGGCGTCGTGCAGCTCGACTCCTGCTGCATGCACGGGCCCCTGAAACGGGCCGGCGGGGTCGCCGCGTTGGAAGGCGTGCGCACGCCCTCGAAGGTGGCGCGGGCCGTCATGGACCTCACGGACCACCACCTGCTGGTGGGCAAGGGCGCCCAGGACTTCGCCCGCGACGTCGGCTTCAAGATCGAGGATGACCTGAACACGCCGCGCTCCCGCCAGCTCTGGCTGGAGTGGAAGCGACGCCTGGACCCGGCACACTTCCCGCCACCGGCGTCCCGCCAGCGCGGCACCCCCGCGCCGGCGGGCAGGCGCGGCCGCGACGAGGGACGCACCGCCGATGCACGCGCAGAAGCTGAGCGACTGGACCGGGCGTACCGCGCCGGTCTCAGCATGGTGAGGGACGGGTTGATCCCCGAGGGGTCGTTCTGGGGCACCATCAACTGCGACGGCATCACACCCGCCGGGGACATCTGCGGCGTCACGACCACCAGCGGCCTGGCCTGGAAGATCCCCGGCCGCGTCGGCGACTCGCCCATCCTGGGCGCGGGGCTCTACGTGGACAACGACGTCGGCGCCGCCGGCTCCACCGGCCGCGGTGAAGCGAACCTGTACAATCTGAGCTCGTTCCTCATCGTGGAGGCCATGCGCCGCGGGCTTTCGCCGAAGGATGCCGGCATGGAGGCGCTGCGGCGGATCCGGCACAACACCATCGAAAAGCGGCTCCTCAACGACCGCGGCCTGCCGGCGTTCAACGTGCGGTTCTTCGTGCTGAACAAGAAGGGCGAGACCGCCGGCGTCACCATGTACGCCGCGGGCGAGACCCAGTACGCCGTCTGCACGGAGAATGGCGCTGAACTGCGCGATTTTGAACCTTTGTTGGACGGCGCTCCCTGAGCTGCCGGCGAACCGCGGCTGACAGGGAGACGGGGCGACAGGGAGATGGGGAGAGGCAGGGCAGGGCGGCGCTCCCGACGTGAACTGCCTTCCCGGCGCGGCAGACGACGCCGGCTTCCGGCCGGAAGTTCGCAGCATGCAATGAACGATCTTCAAACTCGAATTCGAACTCGAACTCGAAAGGAGGTCCGGCCATGACCTCTCCGGTCGCTGCCGACCCGATCCGCTTTTACCACGCCATGGCCCGGGCGCGGGCGTTCGAGCTGATGCTGCTGGGATTGTGGGAGGAGGGGCTGATCTCAGGGGAGCTCCACCTCGGGACCGGAGAGGAGGCGGTGGCGGCAGGGTTGGCGGCGCACCTCCGGGACGGCGACGCCCTGGCTCTGGACCACCGGGCGACGCCCCTCATGCTGCTGCGAGGTGTGGATCCGGTCGCTATGGTCCGGGAGCTGTTGGGTCGGGAGGACGGTCTGTGCCGGGGACGGGGCGGGCACATGCACCTGTTCTCGAAGGAGCACCGGATCGCATCCTCGGGCATCGTGGGCGCCGCGGCCCCGACCGGTGCCGGCTTCGCCCTGGCGGCGCAACGGCTGAGGCCGGGGACGGTGGCCGTAGCGCTGTTCGGCGACGGCGCCATGAACCAGGGGATGGTGCTGGAAACCTTGAACCTGGCCGCGGTATGGAAACTACCTTTCGTTTTCGTCTGCAAGGACAATGGCTGGGCCATCACGACGCGCTCCACCACTGTGACGGCGGGGGACCTGGCGGCGCGGGCGGCCGGCTTCGGTCTGCCGACGGTGACGGCGGACGGGCTGGATCCGGTGGCGGTGTACGAAGCGGCCGACGTCGCGCTCGAAAGGGCCCGGTCCGGCAACGGCCCGACGTTCATGCTGGCTCGTTGTGCGAGGCTGGATGGTCACATGGCGGGCTTCCTCATGGACCGTGTGGCGAAGCGGCCGCTGGCGGAAGGTGGCCGGGTACTCCGCCAGGTGGCCGGTAGCGCACTCGCGCGCGGAGGTGCCGGAGTGAAAGATCGCCTGGCGAGCCTGGGCGCAGTAACGGATCGGCTGCTGCGGTCGCGTGGCGAGCACCGTGAGGCGGCGATGGACCCGCTTCGCCGCGCGCGCCAGGCGTTGGAGAGCCGACAAGCCGAGCTGGACGCCCTGGACGCGCAGGTGGTCGAGGAGATGGGCGCGATCCGGGCCGCTGCCCTGGCCGGGGAGCCCGACGCATGACGGCCGGGCGGAAGCAAGCCGCGAAGCGGCTGGATCTGGGCCCATCCGTGGACCGGGCCGTTGCGGAAGCGATGGTGCGGGACGAACGGGTGCTCGTGTTCGGCGAGGACGTGGCGTTGCTGCGTCCGGCCCTGTTCGCACGGTTCGGTGCGAGCCGGGTCATGAATACGCCCATCAGCGAATCAGCCTTCCTGGGCTCGGCGGTCGGTGCCGCCATGGCGGGCTTGCGGCCGGTGGTGGAGATCATGCTGGTGGACTTCATCGCCGTGGCGATGAGCGCCGTGCTGAACGAGATGGCGAAGATCAGTAGCTTCTCCGGCGGCCGCTGGACGGTGCCGCTCGTGGTGCGGGCGACGTGCGGTGGTGGATACGGCGATGGGGGACAGCATTCGCAGGCGCTCTGGGGCATGCTCGGGGGCATCGCCGGGTTGAAGGTGTGCGTGCCATCGACGCCCGCCGATGCGGCGGGCATCATGCGCGCCGCCATTGAAGATGATGGCCCGGTCATCTTCCTGGAGCACAAGCTGATCTCCGGGCTCTGGCTCGACACCATGGGCGGGTCCAGCCGGGACACGGTGACCTTCGACGTGCCGGAAGGCTCCGGCGGAGGTGAAGTGGCGGAGCCGGTGGCGGCCTTGCCGCTGGGGCAGGCGGTGGTGCGGCGCACCGGGTCGGACGTGACCATCGCCTCCGTCGGCGTGTCCGTCCATCGCGCACTGCAGGCTGCCACCGAGCTGGAGCGCACGGGTGTGTCCGCGGAGGTCATCGACCTGCGCACCGTGCAACCACTCGACCGGGACGGCGTGCGGGCGTCGGTGTCGCGTACCGGCAGGCTGCTCGTGGTCGACGAGGACTACAGGGAGTTCGGCCTGACCGGCGAGCTGGCCGCCGTCATGCTGGAGGCGGGGTTGGCGCCGCGGTTCGCCCGCGTCGCGACCGACACGGTCATCCCGTACGCCCGGAGCCTGGAATCGGCCACATTGCCGTCCGTGCGACGCATTGTGGACGCCGTTCGGACGCTCATGGAGGCTACGGCTTGAATCAGCTCAAAGGGACGACGGCGTTAGTCACGGGCGCCTCCCGAGGGATCGGCCCGTTCGTCGCCGACGCGCTGGTTCGTCACGGAGCGCGCCTCGCCCTGGTGGCGCGCTCTGCAGACGAGCTGCATGCGCAAGCTGCCCGCATCGAGAACGGCGGCGGCGTTGCCATCGCGTTGCCGGCGGACCTGCTGGCGCAAGGTGTCGTGGACGAGGTCGTACGACGGACGGAGGAACGGCTCGGCACAGTGGACATCCTGGTGAACAACGCGGGCGTGGAGCTCATCGGGCCGTTGCAGCAGCTCGGGCTCGACGAGATCCAGCGCATCGTCGGCCTGAACCTGGTGGGCACCCTGGCCCTGACACGCGCCGTCCTCCCCGGCATGTTGCAGCGCCGCCGCGGCCACATCGTCACCATGGCGTCCCTGTCCGGCCACCTGCACCCGCCCTTCTACGAGACTTACGCGGCCACCAAGGCAGGCCTCATCGCGTTCTCCCACTCACTGCGCGGCAGCCTGCGCGGCACCGGGGTGAGCGCGTCGGTGATCGTGCCCAGCTTCGTGCGAAGCGTCGGCATGCGCCGCTACACCGAGGACGACGACGGCGTAGGCATCGCACCGTTGGCGGGCGGCAAGCCGCCGGAAGCGGTGGCCCGCGCCGTCGTGCGCGCCATCCGCCGCGATCGCGCGGAGATCGTCGTCGCGCCTTGGGCAACGAAGGTCGCGCTCTGGCTACTGGGCGGGATGCCGGGTGCCAGGCGGGCACTGATCCGCGTCTCCGGCGTGGATGCCATGTACCGCCGGGTCGTCGAGAAGCGCGGCCACGGGTTCACGGGACCGGGCCGGGACAGGTGAGGCTCACGGATGCGGCGCGTTGCTCGCCCGCGCGATGCGACCACCGTTGCCCGCGACCCAGCCGGCCGCCGGCGTCGCGAACACCACCGTGTTGTAGCCGCTCCCCGCGATGGCCGTCCACGTCGCGCCGTCGTCCGTGGTGAAGCCCGTACCGGCAGGCGAGACGGCGACGTAGGTGTCCTTCATCACCGGCACCGCGACCAGGCCCCATTTCACGCCCGGTGGTGAAGTGCTCCCCAGCAGCTGCCACGTGCGGCCGCCGTCCTTCGTGCGGAGCACGTTGGGCGCCGTGGCGTCCGGCTTCGCATAGTCGCCGCCCACGGCAAGCCCGTGCAGCGTGTCGCGGAACGCGATGCCGAAGATCCCCGCGCTCTGCCCGGCGGGCATCGGCGTATCGGCGACCTGCCACGTCCTGCCGCCATTTTCCGTCCGATACACACGTGCATGATCGCCGCCGCCGGTGCCGATCCAGGCGTGTCGTGCGCCGGCCACGGTGATGGCCGTGCCGCTCGCCGCGAAGCCCGCCTCGCCCGGGAGCGCCGCCGGCAACGCGTCGCCTGCTACACGCTGCCAGTGGGATCCATCCGTCATACGCACGATGGCCAGACGCCCGTCCACGGCATCGCCGAACGCGACGCAGTGACGCACGTCCCAGCAGGCGATGCCGTCGTAGAAGGCGCCCGCACGGTCGTCCGTGTACAGCACCCGCCAGGTCGAACCGCCGTCGTCCGTACGGAAGATCCTCGCCAACCCACCGGAGAAGCGCGTGCCCAGCACAACCGCCGTGCGCGCGTCGAACGCCGACACGTCCACGAGAAAGAGGGAATCGGCATCGGGGATGCGATGCGTCGTCCAGGACAGGCCGCCGTCCACGCTGCGCGCGATTACGCCGCCGCTACCCGACGTCCATACGACGGTGTCGCTCGGGGCCGACAGGCCACGGAAGGCAGTGGTCGTGTCCGCGTGCTGCGCGATCCAGACGAGGGATGAGTCCGCGGCGTCGCGCTCGAAATCGGACGGCGGCCACGCATGCCTGTGGCGCCAGGCGGCCTCCTGAGCGCGCGCCGCCGGCGACGGCCGGCCGGCCGTGTCGGCAGCCTGGTAGCGCGCCGCCCCGAACATCGCACCCCGCGCAGGGCCACCGCACGCCATGCCGGTGACCCCGAAAATGAGCAAAGACAGCAGTCGTCGTCTCATCGTTCGCTCCAGCCAGTAGGCTGCGCCACAATCCGAAAACGCCGCAAGATGCCCCGCACCACACGCCCGCCGCAACGCCGTGCACGGCGGCTGGCACTGCGGTTGGCGATACGGGCTCATGCGACCGGGCGGGCTCTTGACGGGCACACGGGCGCGCCGGACATTGAATCAAGACCCGCGCCCGGGCGCTGCGACGCTCGGGCACGGCAGCCTCAACCTTTCCACGGAGCACGATCGTGCAAGGGCTGCCGAACGCGCGACCGGCTGTCGGTCGTGGCCCCGGTCCCAAACGCCGGAGCCAGGGGGATTTTCCGGTCCATCCGCTCCCTACGCACCGCAATTTCGCGACCCGCCCGAGCAGCGGCACTCACCGGGGACATGCCCCGGCCCAGCTTGCCCTGCACCGGTCTCGCCCAGGGACTTCCTTCCCCAGGACCTGGACGACCGGCAACCGCGAAATCGGTGCAGGACCGCCCCCGCGTTCGGCCGCCCGAACCTAGCATTTCTTTCTCTGGAGATCGCCAATGGCAGGCATCGTCGGCTACGGGGCGTATTTACCGCGCAACCGCATTCAGGCGGATGAGATCGCCCGGCAGTGGGGCAAGGACCCCGCAACGATCCGGAACGGCCTCATGCTGGAGGAAAAGACCGTACCCGGCCTGGACGAGGACACCATCACCATCTCGGTGACCGCCGGTCGTGCGGCACTGGACCGCGCCGGCATAGACGCGCAGCGCATCGGTGCGCTCTACATCGGCTCCGAGTCCCACCCGTACGCCGTCAAGCCCAGCGGGACCGTGGTGGTGGAGGCGCTGGGCGTCGGCCCTGAAGTGCACGTCGCGGACTTCGAATTTGCATGCAAGGCCGGCACGGAGGCCATGTTCGTGGCGCTCGGGCTGGTGGAGTCCGGCCGCGTCGACTACGCCATGGCCATCGGCGCCGACACGTCCCAGGGCGCACCGGGCGACGCGCTGGAGTTCTCGGCTTCCGCCGGTGGCGCGGCATACATTTTCGGGAAGGACGACCTGGTGGCGGACGTCGTGGACGCCGTCAGCTTCACCACCGATACGCCGGACTTCTGGCGGCGGGAAGGCCAGTTCTACCCGCGGCACGGGGGCCGTTTCACGGGCGAGCCGGCATACTTCCGCCACGTGCTGAGTGCGACCCGCATGATCCTGGAGCGCACCGGCCTGGAGCCCGACGCATTCCGGTTCGCCGTGTTCCACATGCCCAACGGCAAGTTCCCGCAGGTAGCGGGCAAAAAGCTCGGTTTCACCCGCGAACAGCTGCGTCCCGGCTGGATCGTGCCCACCATGGGCAACACATACTCCGGCAGCTCGCCCACCGGCCTGGCGGCCGCGCTGGACGAGGCGGACCCCGGCGACCTGATCCTGATCACCTCGTTCGGGTCGGGGGCCGGCAGCGACTCGTTCGTGCTGCGCGCCACCGACCGCCTCGTCGACGTGCGGTCCCGCGCGCCCACCGTGCGCTCCATGCTGGACGGGCCGCGCCATTACCTGACGTACGGCGAGTACGCCAAGTATCGCGAAAAGATCAAGATGAACCAGTGAGGGGCCCCGACGTGGGTGTACGCGCGGGATCGGGCGCGATCCTTTCGGTATCTGCCGCTCTGAGAGCGTGAAACGCGAAGCGTGAACCGGGGAACGTGGTCCGGGGAACGTGAACCGTGAAGCAGGGAGTGTGAAGGAGGAAACGTGGAACGGGGTGTCGACCGAAGGCGGATCCACGCTCCCGGCAACGATACGGGCACGGAGGACAGTGCCCTGAGATGAACCAGGCGAGGCAAGCAAAGGACGTACTCATGCGGGATGTTGCGATCGTGTCCGCCGGGATGACGCAGTTCGGCGAGCTTTGGAACCTGTCGTTGCGGGACATGTTCGTCGAGGCGGCGCTGGAAGCCCTGGAGGGCGCCGGCGCGGACCGGGTGGACGCCATCTACGTGGGCAACATGTCCGGCGGCCAGTTCGTGGGCCAGGAGCACCTCGGGCCGCTCATGGCGGACCATCTGGGGATGGCCGGTGTGCCTTCGATCCGGGTGGAGTCTGCGTGTGCCTCCGGCGGCGTGGCCCTGCGCATGGGCTTCCTCGATGTGGCGTCCGGCATGAGCGACGTCGTGCTGGTCTCCGGCGTGGAGAAGATGACCGATGGGGCCGACGCCACCAGCGTGCTGGCCACGGCGTCGGACCAGGAGACCGAGGTGTACCACGGCATCACGTTCCCGGGGCTGTACGCCATGATCGCCCGGGCACACATGGAAGAGCACGGCACGACCGAGGAGGACATGCACTGGGTGTCGGTCAAGAACCACATGCACGGCGCCCGCAATCCCAAGGCGCAGTACCGGCGTGAGATCACCGTGGACGATGTCGCCGACTCCTCCATGGTCGCCGAGCCCTTACGCCTGCTCCATTGCTCGCCCGTGAGCGACGGTGCGGCCGCCGTGCTGCTGGTGGCGCTGGACCAGGCCGACCGCTACACGGACCGGCCCGTCAGGATCGCGGGCAGCGGCATGGCCACCGCCCCCATGGCCCTGGCCGACCGCAACGACGTCGCTTCCCTCGACGCCGTGAAGACCGCCGCCCAGCGCGCGTACAAGATGGCCGGCATCCACCCGTCGGATATCGATGTCGCCGAAGTCCATGACTGCTTCGCCATCGCGGAGATCTGCGCCATCGAGGCCATGGGCCTGACCGACGGCTGCAGCCCGGCGCAGGCGGCGCGCTCCGGCTACACGGCGCTGGGCGGCAAACGACCCGTGAACACCAGCGGCGGGCTCAAGTCGAAGGGGCACCCGGTCGGCGCCACGGGCGTGGCCCAGGCCATCGAGATCTTCGAGCAGCTGCGCGGCGAGGCCGGTGAGCGGCAGGTAGAGGACGCCCGCATCGGAGCCGCCCAGAACATGGGTGGATCCGGCGCGAGCGCGGTCGTGCATATCTTGGAGGGGCCGAAGTGAAGCAGGCGGGGGCGGGGGCAACGGATAATGCGAGAGAATCTGTGAGGGTGGTTCATGCCGAGTCCTAGATACTGGCGGGAGATTCCGGGGCGGTATCGGCTGGAAGGAAGCCGGTGCCGGGATTGTGGGAAGACGGTGTATCCGCACCGGCGCGTCTGCCCGAACTGCCAGGGCACCACCATGGAGACGGTGACCCTGACACGGCACGGGCGCGTGATCACATCCACGGTCATCCACGTGCCGCCGGACGACCTGGTCAGCGAGGCGCCGTATGCAGTGGCCATTGTCGAGACGCCGGAAGGCGCCCGACTCATGGCACAGATCGTCGATTGCGATACCGACGACGTGCTGCCGGACATGGAGGTCGACCTGGAGTTCCGGCGACTGCGTCGCGAAGGTGAAGGCGGCATCCTCTGTTACGGACACAAAGGAGTCCCGGCGCACACGGAGACGTGACCATGCCCGAGATCCTGGTGAAAGCGGAGATCAGCGAGCGCCACCTGCGCGCCTACCAAGCGGAAGCCCAACGACGCGGCGTGCCCCTCGAGGAGCTCGTGCAGCAGACCGTGAACTGTCTGCTGCGGGAGCTGGAGCGCGAGCAGGAGGAGTGCCGGGAGGTGGGGGCGGGGAGCTGCCCGGCGTGACGTACGCGCGAGCACTCACCATCCGCCCGTTCAGCCGAACGAGCCGGAAGAACACGTCACCCGCATACAGCAAGCTGTAGGCACCCCGCCCTCCGATGGCCAGACGACCCAGGCGCTGGCCAGGACCGTCCGGCGTACGCGACGCATACACCTTGACGGGGTACTGCGTGGGATTGGACACGAGCAACCGGCTCCTCGCCGACAGGCCCGTGCGGCCGAGTCCATGGGCGCTGGCACAACCGGCCAGCACGATAACGAAGGGAAGGATGGCGTGATGAAGTCGCATGGCGAGCTCCCCGGCACGGGGCCAACGACGCGGCCACCGGCACCCGCCGGCAACGCGCCGTTGCGATCGTGTGATCTATCGGCATGCAGGGAATGGCGGATCGCCGCGCCGTGCTCGCGACGCGGCGATCCTCTGGTGGGCGTTACTCGTCGTCCGTCGGCGTCGTGTTCCAGACGTTCGCCACGATCTTCCAGTCGCCCGCCGCGGTCCTCTGGAGCACCCAGAGGAACTTCCCCTGTTCATTGTACTGCCCGTCGCTCGACGACATCGTCAGGCGATAGGTCCCCCGGTGATACCCGATGGAGCGGTCGCCGTCCACGGCGTCCGAGTTCGTCCATCCCAGTCGCCGGCTTTGACCGCGTCCTGGTACTCGCGTTCCAGCGCCTGGATCGCCTGTACGTCCTGGTCAGGAAACCTGTCCACGGATTGCGTCGCAGGCTTCTGCGCGCATGCCGTCAAGGCGACCATGGCAAAGGTCAGGACGGTACCGCTCGAACGCTTGCGCATCTCTGCTCCGGGGTTCCCGTTCATCGCGTTTCACCAGGGCCGGGGGCCGGCCCGATGGCTGACCGATCTCACAATACGCCGCGGGACGGGGTGTTCCGCAAGTGCTCTGTCCGGCCACCGCACCCCAGCGCGCCGCGTACGCCAGTTCGCCTGCTCGTCGATCCTCATATTAACCGTTCCGATCCTTCGACAATACCATGGAAGACGGACCCACATCCCGCGACGGCGCGACCGGCCCACCGGACCGGCGGTGCGCGCGGGCCGGCTTGTCGGACCTGCCCCCGCCCGGCATATTGCCGGGGGGGATCCGTAGCCATGCCGCAACACAATTCCAGTTCACGAAGCGGTGGCTCGCAGTCGCCATACGGCGACCGCGAGCGTTACGACGTGCTGCAGGAAGTGATGGAGCAGCACGTCGACGCCGTGGAAAGCAGCAGGCGACCGCCGCAACAGCCCGCGACGCGCCGCCGTGGCCGCGTTGTCCTGCTGGCGGTCCTCGTCGTCGTGTTCGTCGTGATCTGGTGGAAGGGCAATGATTGGCTCGGGCCTCCACAGCCACCGCCGCAGACCACCAGCCAACTCCAGACGGACCTGCGCGTGGCGATGTATCTTCAGGTTCAGCGCATCAAGGCCTTCCAGTTGCGCACGGGGCATCTTCCGGACCAATTGAACGATGCGGGTCCGCCTGTCCCCGGGATCCGGTACCAGAAGCTGGATGACCGCACGTACGAGCTCAGCGGTGAGAACGGCAGGGTCACCCTGACCTATCGCTCGGATCAGCCCATCGGCGCGCTGCTGAGCGATGCCGCCAGCCGGCTCGGCCTGTGAAAACGCGACGCGGCCTCCGCCCGGGCTTCACGCTCATCGAGCTGACGATCGCACTCTTCATCGTCGCCACGCTCGCCGCCCTCGCCATGCCCACCTACCACAACATGATCGTGAAGGCGCGCGCCGCCAAAGTGGCGGGAGACTTCAACACCGTGCGCGTCGCCGCGTACAACTACTTCGCGGAGCACGACGCGTGGCCCGCGGACAACTATCCTGGCATCGTTCCGCCACAGCTCGTTCCCTATCTCCCGTCGGATTTCACATTCAACCACGACGGCTATCAACTCGACTGGGAGAACTGGATCCTTCCGGACGGCACGCCCATGCACCCCGAAACCCACGTCCTGCTGGGCATCTCCGTCGTCACCCAGGATGATCTGCTGGCCGCCGCGGTCGTCAACCTCCTGGGCAGCGGGATGGCGCACTACACCTTGGACGACAACTACACGTTCGTCCTGGAAGGGATGTGACCGGCGTCAGCCGGTCCCGACCTGCCGGGCGACTTCGGGGCGTAAGCCGGGCCCACAGGCCTGGATAGCGACGGGGAGACGGCGCACGCGGGATTGCCGGCCCCGGCACGCCTTTCGGGCGTGTCGTGTTCGCAGGCATGGTTACGGTGGAGGGAGACGGGCGGACAGGGAGATGTGTGGTGACACCCGGCCCCCGCCGTCATTCAACCGCCGGAACCCCGACCGGCACGAGCCAGAGGGGCCGCTCCAGCTCGGGCGCCCTCAGGAGCCGTCGCACTTCGTCGTCATGGACCGCGCCCACCACGGTGGTGCCCAGACCCAGGGCCACCGCCTGCAGGCACACGTTCTCCACCGCGTGTCCGGCTTCCAGGTCCACGTAACGCACCGCCCGTTCCCCGTACTTGCGCATCGGCTCCCTGTAATCCGCCACGAACACGACCACGATGGACGCGTCGGCCATCCAGTCCTGGTTCTGCGCCACGCGGCCGAGCTCTTCCCGCTCGTCGCCGGCCACTACGAGATCCAGCGCGTGATCCGAGGAATCGTAGCGGTAAATGCCGGCCTCCAGGCCATCTACCCGCCCCGCCACCAGATACGTGCGCAGCGGATAGAGGCCGCCCGCCGACGGTGCGGCCCGCAGCCCGCTCGCATGCGTCCATCCCTGCGCCGCCCACAGCAGGTCCGCCACCTGCACCAGGTCCAGGGACTCCCGCCGGAATTGCCGCACGGAGCGGCGGCGACGCAGTGCATCCGCCACCGACATGTCGCCGCCCGCAGGCTCCGGTAACCACACCTGGTCCCGTACCGGCGCACCTTCCGGGTGCCGCATCGTCCTTGGCATCGCATCCCCCTGCGTCCGATGATTGTCGACCGGCGACCGGCGTCCGCCCGTCGGCCCGTCGCCCCGCCAACACCGACCGGGCCCGCCCCCTGATGCCTGCACCTTCAATCTACAAACGGTGTGGACCCCGGCCCAGACCGAATGGCGATGCCGAGGCCCTCATCGGGACAGTGACGGGGGGACCCGGGAGGCTCGGGGACGAGAACACCAGTTGCCGACAGAACCAGGCGCGCGGCACGCGCCATCGCACCGTCTCCCTTTCTCCCTCGGCCGCCTCCAGGTCCGGTGACTCGACTGGTCAGAAGATGTCTCCGGGGCGCCAAATCCGGCGGCCGCCAGTCTCCCACTCTGCGTCCCGGGGCGGGGCGCACGCGCACGCCGGGATCGACGCCCGCGGCGCTCGGTAGCGAAGCCAACGGGGCCCGGGTATAGTGAGGCGAACGTACCCCATTCCGGAGGCAACCGTGGAACGGAAAGCAGCCATGACACGCAGGCTGGGCGCGGTCGTGATGGCGTTCGGGATCGCCGGGTGCGGTGGACAGGGCGGCGGACAGCAGGCGGCGACGACGACACCTGGCGTGGAGTCGGCCATGAAGGCGATGACCGCGGACGGTCTCATGCAGCACATCCGCGACTTGTCGGCGGACTCGATGGAAGGACGGGCGCCCGCATCGGTGGGTGAGGATCGCACCGTGGCCTACCTGACCGGCCAATTCAAGGCGTTGGGCCTGGAGCCCGGCAACCCGGACGGCACCTATGTACAGAACGTGCCACTGGTGGGCATCCAGTCCGAGGCCAGCGGCCAGTTCCAGGTGAAGGGTCAAACCCTGACCTTGTCGTACCCGGACAACTGGGTAGCGGTGTCGAAGCGTGTGACGCCGGAAGTGGACGTGCGGAATTCCGACGTCGTGTTCGTGGGATACGGCGTCGTGGCACCCGAGTACGGCTGGGACGACTACAAGGGCCAGGACATGAAGGGCAAGACGCTCATCATGCTGGTCAACGACCCACCGGTGCCGGAGCCGAACGAGGCGTACAAGCTGGACCCCAAGATGTTCAAGGGGAACGCCATGACGTATTACGGCCGCTGGACGTACAAATATGAAGAGGGGACCCGCAAGGGCGCCGCGGCGGTGATCATCGTGCACGAAACCGGGCCTGCAGGCTATCCGTGGGCGGTGGTGACAGGCAGCTGGGGCCACGAGAACTTCAGCATCCTGCCGCCGGACAACAACATGAGCCGCGTTCCGGTGGAAGGCTGGATCACGCTGGATGAAGCGAAGCAGCTGTTCAACGACGCCGGCTACGACTTCGATGCGTTGAAGGAATCGGCGCGCAAGCATGATTTCCAGCCGGTGGACCTGGGCGCCACCGCCGACTTCACGGTGAAGCAGACAACACGCAAGGTGCAGTCGCGCAACGTGGTGGGGAAGCTGCCAGGTACGACGAAGCCGGACGAGTACGTCATCTACACGGCGCACTGGGACCACCTGGGGATGGACCCATCCCTGCCGGGCCCGGACAAAATCTACAACGGCGCGGATGACAACGCGTCGGGCGTGGGCGGCATGCTGGAGCTGGCAAAGGCCTTCAAGGCGCTCCAGCCCGGACCCGAGCGCTCCATCCTGTTCCTTGCGGTCACGTCCGAGGAGCAGGGGCTGCTGGGCTCCCAGTACTACGCTACGAACCCGCTTTACCCGCTAAACAAGACGCTGGCGGATATCAACATGGACGCCCTCAACCAGTGGGGTCCCACGAAGGACGTCATCGTGGTCGGCATGGGCAACACCACACTGGAGGACATCCTCAAGCGCGAGGCCACGGCCGTGAACCGCGTCGTCGAGCCGGATGCCGAGCCGGAAAAGGGCTTCTTCTATCGGTCCGACCAGTTCTCGTTCGCCAAGCAGGGTGTGCCCGCTCTCTACACCGACGCCGGCATCGACTACATCGGCAAGCCCGCAGGCTGGGGCAAGCAGAAGAAGGACGAGTACACGGCCAACGACTACCACAAGCCGTCGGACGAGATCAAGCCCGGCTGGGACCTCACCGGCGCCATCGACGACCTGGACCTGCTCTTCGGCGTCGGCTACGACGTGGCCAACGCGTCCGTCTGGCCGACCTGGAAAGAGGGGACAGAGTTCAAGGCCATCCGGGAGAAGAGCCTGGGCGGGAATTGATCGTCGATCGTCGATCGTCGATCGTGACGAGCGAAGCGAGGAACCATGCACATGCTGCTGGCCGGCGAGGCGGTCGAGCGCGCCGAACGAACGGAAGTGACAGACCCCTGGGACGGCTCCGTCGTCGACACCGTGCCCCGTGGGACGGCCGACGACGTGCACCACGCCGTGGCCGCCGCGCTGGAAGGGTTCCGGGTGATGCGGGCCCTGCCTTCCTACGAGCGGGCCGCCATCCTGCTCCGGGCGGCGGAGCTGGTGGAGGCGGACGGGGAAGCATACGCGCACCTGATCGCGCGGGAAGGATCCAAGACCATCCGCGAAGCCCGCAAGGAGGTCTATCGCTGCACGCGCACGCTGCACGTGTCCGGTGAGGAAGCCACACGCATCACCGGTGAGACGATCTTGTTCGACCAGCAGCGCGGCTCGGAGAACCGCCGCGGCTGGTACGACCGCGTGCCCATCGGCGTCATCGGCGCCATCACGCCGTTCAACGACCCGCTCAACCTGGTGGCGCACAAGCTCGGCCCGGCGTTCGCCGGCGGGAACGCCGTCGTCCTCAAACCGGCGTCCGTGACGCCGCTGAGTGCCATCAAGCTGGGGGACACTCTCCTGGAAGCCGGCCTGCCGCCCGCCGCGCTCAGCGTCATCACCGGGCCCGGCGGCGAGGTGGGCCACGCCCTGGTCACGGATCCACGCGTGCGCATGATCTCGTTCACAGGTGGCGTGGAGGCAGGACGCGCCATCGCCGGCGCCGCAGGTCTCAAGAAGATCGGCATGGAGCTGGGCTCCAACAGCCCCGTCCTCGTGCTGGACGACGCCGACCTGGATGACGCCGTCGAAAGCTGCGTCTCCGGCG